>NZ_MAOG01000089.1:0-52972 GCF_001884205.1 Bacillus sp. NH11B
CGTCGTCCCAAGAGCTTGGGCACTTATTTGGCTCGAAATGAACAACATCCAAAACATCTCAGGTTATCTCCCTCCAGAATGGATTGACGCTTGGAAAGGACAAGCCGAAACAGAACTTCCCCTCACATGGGAAGACCCAGACAACATGTATAAACCTATCCCCCGTAAACCAGAAATTGAAGAAAAGAACGCATTAACTGTAGCGAAATCCCTTGAAATTATTCGGAATAATATGACAAAATCTTTGTACTAAACAAAAAGGAGGCTCGTTTTTGAACAGCCTCCTTTTATTTATTGTCGGTTTCTGTCGGTAAGTCGATATATTTTAATAATCGCTGATATATTTTGAGTTGCGCCGATATATTTTGATAATCGCTGATATATTTCAAGATTCGCCGATATATTCTAATAATCGCTGATATATTTTTATGTACTAATGGACTGGCCCAATTCAATATTCTAGCGAGATGCATGAGGGTATACGTAATTCTATTTTTGTAACATTTGAAGAGAGTAACCATTATCCCTTTTTGGAAGAAGCTGCTCAATTTATTTCTACTACTCAGAAACTTTATAAATCGTTACACTAGTACCGTTATTATTAAGGCAATCTAAACACTGATAAAAAGCTCACAGCCTCTATAAGACTATGAGCTTTTTCAAAAGAAATATTTCACACTAGTAACAACCAAAAGAAGAACAGAAAAAATCACTAAACCTAAATCAATGAATACTGACTTTTTATCTCCTTCTTTTAAACTGATCGTAAAACTAGAAATCATTTTAATTATCCAAAAGACCATCATAAATAACCCACCGTAATGATCATTTGTATTATCTTTATCGTAAAACATTTGTATTGCACCTACTAGTAATAAAACAAGTATGACATTAGTTCCAATCCTTAAAGCCTTGTTTGATTTATTATCTTTTAATGTATCTCCCAAAATATATCACACCCTCTCATACTCTCCTATGTTTTATTTCTCTTTATATCTTAACACGAATTACCTATTTTTCCCTTTCAATTCGAATAACATACAAAAAAACCTGTCAACAATTTGACAGGTTCCCTACACATTAAAACGATAACCAGCTCCCCAAACTGTTTCAATATATTGCGGGTGAGCAGGGTCTCTTTCAATTTTTTCACGTAGCTTTCTTATATGAACAACAACCGTTGCTAAATCGCCAGCTGAGTCTAATCCCCAAATACGTTCAAATAACTGTTCTTTATTTAACACTTGGTTTGGATGCATTACAAAAAAGGTTAATAAATCAAATTCCTTCGTTGTAAACGCGATTTCTTCATTGTTTATAAAAACTTTCCTCGCTCGTTGATCGATAGAGATTCCATGTATATATAGCGTATCACGTTGCTTACTTATATTTCCTGATAATCTTTCATAACGAGAAATATGTGCTTTTACCCTTGCGACTAATTCACTTGGACTAAACGGTTTCGTTATATAATCATCCGCACCTAATCCGAGTCCGCGAATTTTATCTATATCTTCCTTCTTTGCTGAAACAAGTAAAATCGGAATATCTTTTACAGCACGTATTTGTTTACAAATTTCGAATCCATTCATCTTCGGAAGCATAATATCTAAAATAATTAAATCGTAGTCTTCTTGCAGGGCCATTTGTAAACCTACTTCTCCTGAATGCTCTACATCAACTTGAAAATCACTAATTTCTAAATAATCTCGCTGTAATTCTGCAATACTTATTTCATCTTCTACTAGTAAAATTCTCTTCATTCTACTCACCACATTCCTGTACTTTTTTCAATGAGAAGAAAATACTTGTACCTTCCCCAAGCTTACTTTCCGCCCAAATTCCTCCACCATGTTCTTCAACAATTTGCTTCGCTATCGCTAAACCAAGTCCACTTCCACCTGTGCTAGAATTTCGCGATTGCTCTGTACGATAAAACCGCTCAAATATATACGGCAGCGTATCAGTTTCTATACCTGACCCATTGTCCATTACTTTCACAATGACTTTATTGCTATCACTCGATACTGTTACAGTAATTTTCTTTTCTTCTTTATCCATGTATTTCACACTATTATGAATTAAATTTGATATCACTCTATTGATCTTTTCGCAATCAGCCGTTACATATAGTGGTGACGCATGTAATTGTAAGTTAACTTCTATACCTTCTTTACTTAAATCCATCTGCATCTCTTCTATTAATTCCTGCATAAACATATTTAATTCAACCGTTTCAAACTGAAAGGGAACTCGGTTCAAATCAAGCTTCGAAAATAAAAATAGTTCATCAATGAGTGTATCCATATGTCTTGCTTTCGTATGGATAGTCGTTAAGTACTTATCCATTTTTTCAGGTGTATTTGCTACCCCATCCTTTATTCCTTCCACATATCCGATAATAGATGTAATTGGTGTTTTCAAGTCATGAGAGATGTTTGAAATGAGCTCTTTTCGATTTTCTTCATACTGCGTTTGTACTTCAATCGATTCTTTTAACCTCTTCCTCATTTCCTCAAACCCTTGATTTAATTGTCCTATTTCATCGTGCGATGTAACTGGCATTTGAAAATCTAAATTTCCTTCTTTAATCTTCTCAGTCGCATCTTTCAATACAAAGATTGGCTTTATTACACTTCTTGAGACGAGATAACTTAATAATCCAATAAGCAAAATGGCTAACAGTAAAAGTGATACGAACAAAATTGGAAATAATTTTTGCGTAAGATCTACAAACGAACTTTGTTTTTTTAATACAAATATACTTCCTTCTTCTTTCTGTGGAAAATAAAAATCAAATTTTACATATCGATAAAATGTATCGCCTAGTTCCGTTGTACCACGACTATTAATATTTGCTGATTCAAATTTCGGAAGAGCTTCTTTTAAAGAAACACTTTCAAATACGTTTGAAGCATATGAAAGTGTTTCTCCTTTTCTTACAACTATTTTCACACCATCTTTTTCTATTGCTGACACAAACGACTCATCAAACAATTGAGATTGATGCTGTTTGGCGGCTGACTTCAACTCAAGATAGGCATTCTCTTCTTCTGGTGTAAGCGGCTTTTGAATGTAAGAACTTTTATAGAAATTTTTCACTGCTTCCAAGTCACCTGTTATCGAAAAAACGATTAAAAATCCCGCGACTAATATAAGCGTAATAGAAACGAAAATGACAGCGATATAAGAAAATAAAAACCTTGTTTTAATAGACATCATTTATATCCTCACTTTACCCCGCTATTTGCGGGCAGTCCGATTGTTTCAACTAATAATCAGCGGGGGATGAACCCTCCCCACTGATTAAAGTTTCACTTTACCCATCCTTCATATTCATAAGCATAAAAATATATTTTCAAATACTCAAGCGATTTTATAGTAATTTTAGCGTCAGTTTATAAAAATTTAATGTTCTTATTCTACAGTTGAAATTAGGAGGTTGAAATTCCATGTTCAAAAAAACATTAAGCATGATATGTTGCGTAATTTTTTTACAAGGTTGCTCGCAAGAACAAGAAGTTAAAAAGGAGATGACAAACATGGAAACAGCACTACTAGCAGCTACTGAGAAACAGGAAACAAACACTGTTATATCATTACTCAAAAAAGGGGCTGACATAAATATAACGGACAATAAAGGACGTACCCCTCTTATGATTGCTACATACAAAAATGATGTAAAAACCGCAAAAGCGCTTATCGAATCTGGTGCTGACGTAAATATCCAAGATGATATGAAAAACAATCCCTTTCTATACGCCGGTGCAGAAGGTTATTTGGATATTTTAAAACTAACGATTGATGCCGGCGCAGATCCATCGCTTACGAATCGTTACGGCGGAACAGCTCTTATTCCCGCATCAGAACATGGCTATATTGATGTTATAGAAGAACTCCTCACTCGAACAAATATTAATGTAAACCATGTAAATAACCTCGGATGGACAGCTTTAATGGAAGCTATCGTACTAAGTAACGGAGATGAAACACAGCAACAAGTCATTCGCCTTCTAATTGAACATGGCGCTGATGTAAATATTCCAGACAACGATGGTGTTACCCCATTGCAACATGCCCGTGTTCATAACTTTGAAGAGATAGAGAAGATTTTATTAGAGGGACAGAAGTAATCCTACTTTTTGCCTTCCTCCCCCGCCCTATGCTACATTTAAGCCGTTACATCAATATTGATAGGGTGGGAATAAACATGAACAAACCTAAAATCGGGATGATTGGCCTTGGAAGTATTGCACAAAAAGCTTACCTCCCAACACTTACAAGTGAAACAAACTGGAATTTTGTAGGGGCATTTACACCTAATGCAGAGAAAAGAAAACAAATTTGCCAGCAATATCGTATTCAAGACTTTCATTCTATTGAAACGTTAGCTTCAGAATGTGATGCAATCTTCGTTCATAGTTCAACTGCTACACATTATGAAATCGTTTCTACACTTCTTGAAAAAGGAATCGATGTTTATGTAGATAAACCGCTAGCTGCTACAGTGGAACAATCTGAAAAACTAGTCGAAATGAGTGAAAAGTATAATCGAAAGTTAATGGTTGGATTTAATCGCCGTTTCGTTCCTATGTACGTCACTGCCAAAGAACAAGCTAATGATATTTCATGGATTCGAATTGAAAAGCACCGCACAAATAAAGTAGGGCCAAATACGTACGATTTTACTATGCTAGATGATTACTTACATATTGTAGATACTGCTCGCTGGTTAGCTAATGATAACCTTAACGTCGTTCATAATATGATGCAAATAAACGAAAAAAATGAACTCCTTTATGGACATCATACATATACAACCGCAAACGGGCTCTTACTCTCTACAGCCATGCACCGTCATGCAGGTACAAACTTAGAACAAATTGAACTTGTAACGACAGGAAAAATCATTCGTGTAAAAAATATGAATACATTTGAAGTTGAAGAAGAAAACTCTGTTTCACAAAGCGGTTCTCCGTCATGGGAAACGACATTAAAGCAGCGCGGTTTTGAAGATGCTGTTCATCATTTTATTGACTGTGTACATGGAGATACGAAACCGTTAGTAGATGGGGCAGAAGGATTAAAAACGCAGCAAATGCTCCAATCTTTATTAGATGATGTAAACAAAAATTAAAACGGATACATTTTTCAGAATTTACTTTCATTCCCATTTCCTCTTTATTTCTATCACAAATTTCTATAGAATATGTTGATAGGAATTATAAATTTCATAATGAATCGTGGAAAGGGTGGGATTGACACATGTGGAACGAGTTTAAAAAATTCGCGTTCAAAGGGAATGTAATTGATTTAGCTGTCGGGGTTGTAATCGGTGCTGCATTCGGTAAAATCGTTAGTTCTTTAGTAAAAGATATCATCACACCATTACTTGGTATGGTATTAGGCGGCGTTGACTTTACAGATTTAAAACTTACATTTGGTAAGTCATCTATTATGTATGGTAACTTCATCCAGACTATTTTTGATTTCTTAATTATTGCAGCTGCTATCTTTATGTTTGTTAAAGTTTTCAACAAACTAACATCTAAAAGAGAAGAAGAAGAAAAGACAGAAAAAATTCCAGAACCAACAAAAGAAGAAGTTCTTCTTGGCGAAATTCGCGACTTACTAAAACAACAAAACTCTTCTAAAGATAGAGCATAATTGAACGGACAAAAGGCATGCCCCTAAGGGGCATGCCTTTTTTTATGCTATAACGTTTCCGAATTCATATGAATAAATATAATAATACCTGCAACCATCAGTACCATAATGCTACCTGCAAATAGTGTAATGCCAATAAACATTAAGCTCGTACTTACATCTATCGAAATACTTTCAGTAAAAATAGAAATTACATACGTGATAAGGGCAATTCCTGCAAGAATACTTCCTGGAACAAATCGCTTTAAGCCATTTTGTTTTAACGTCATATATGCAAAAATAGCAGTCATACAAAGCGTAATTATCCAAAGAACGATCATCTCTTTTCCCCCCTCACAAGCCTTTTCTTTCTATTATACATGACATTGCCCTATAATAGGTGAATTTGCATTTATGTGACATATAACAAGGAATCACTAACAAATATAGCGAAAGCATTACAACATGAAAATATTCTTTGTAAGGGAGTGTTCATAATGCTCTGGATTTCACTAATTATATTAGCTTATTTCATCATTCTCGTCCCAATACAGTACAACTACATTAAAGTACTCAAGGACAAACAAAAGAAAATGAATGTGTCACAAAATGAACTATACGACAAAATGTCTTATGAAGAATCCCAAGTACATCATCATTATCAAAGTAACGTATTTACAATACCTGCTTCGCTTGTCGCAAGTATTATTTATAAAGTGAAACATGCAGCATAATATGTACGCTGTAAAATTATTGTTTGAATCTGTTCATTCTGGTGAGCCTGCTCCTACTAAAATTGATGAGTATTATGAAGAAAATCACGATACACTTTTTGAAGAAAGTATTATCCTTGTTAAAGCAAACGACCTAGAGGAAGCTCACGAATTAGGCGAAAAAATCGCTATGCACTCTGAAGAACCGTACGATAATATGTACGGTGAACAAGTCACATGGAAGTTTCAAAAAGTGTTACATGTGTTTGAATTAAATGATACATCATTTGAAACAGGAACAGAGTTATACGCAAGATTTTTACATGTTAAGAAAAATGAAACTGTAGATACAGTAGTAAAAAAATACTACCCTGAATATGAATAAAAGCTCACAGCAATCGCTGTGAGCTTTTTTATTCTTACTTCGTTGAATCTCTAAATTGGATACGGTGAGGTAAAATAACAGTGTGATCTTCCACTTTTTCTTTGTTCATATACTTTGTTAATAGACGCATTGCTACTGCACCGATATCATACATTGGTTGTACAACTGTTGAAAGCTGCGGGCGTACCATTAATGCAAGGCGTGTGTTATCAAAGCCAAGCACTTCTATATCAGTTGGTACGTTTAATCCAGCGTCTTGTGCTGCGTGGATTACACCTAGTGCCATTTCATCAGAAGATACGAAGATTGCTGTTGGCTTCTCATCCATGCTCCAAAGTTTTTCGAATGCTTCGATACCTGAATCATACGTGTAATCTCCATCGATTACGAGATTTTCATCATATGAAATACCAGCTTCTTCTAAAGCCTTTTTATAACCTTGTAACTTCTTCGCGCTTCCCGCTTTATCAATGAAAGGACCAGAGACGAAACCGATACGTTTATGTCCTTGCTCAATAAAATGCTTCATTGCATCGTAAGCTGCTTGTGTATAATCAATATTTACTGATGGCGTTTCATTTTGCTCATCAAATGATGCTGCTAATACAATCGGTACTGGAGATTTTTTGAATTCTTCAATGTGAACATCTGTAATATCTTCACCCATGAAAACAATCCCGTCCACTTGTTTCCCAAGCATCGTATTTAATAAGTGGAACTCTTTCTCTTTGTTTTGATCAGAGTTACTTAAAATGATGTTATATTTGTACATTGTTGCGATATCTTCAATTCCACGAGCAAGTTCTGCATAAAACGTATTTGAGATATCAGGAATAATAACACCCACTGTAGTTGTTTTCTTACTTGCTAGTCCACGTGCTACCGCATTTGGGCGGTATCCTAAACGATCAATTGCTTCTAATACTTTCTTTCTTGTTGTAGGCTTTACATTTGGGTTACCGTTCACAACACGTGATACGGTAGCCATTGAAACGTTCGCTTCACGAGCTACATCATAGATTGTTACGTTCATCTCTTCGTACACTCCTTCTATTTATGTTATCTATTTTTATGTATCGGTTCACTTGAATGAAAAAAAGACATCAACTCTATTTGCAGATGCCAACAATCGTCCCGAGTTCTTCCTTTTACTAATGATACGATAAAAACGCAGGCTCATACAATATTTTCCCGCAAAAGTTTCGAAAAAATTCGCTTCTTTTCTCGTATTTTCGTATTTTTTATGCAAAAAAGGGCAATTTTTGTAAAAAGTCTATGTAACAAAGGCTACATAGACTAAAAAATCTTTTTATAATTTACTTCCGAATGCTTTTAATTCTTTCATAAACTCATTGAATTCTGGAATATCCATTTGTTGTGATGCATCTGATAATGCAACTGCTGGGTCCGGATGTACTTCAGCCATAATAGCATCAGCACCAATTGCCATAGCCGCTTTTGCAGCTGGTAATAGAAGGTCACGTCGCCCTGTAGAATGCGTTACATCGACAACGACAGGTAAATGTGTTTCTTTCTTTAAAATTGGCACAGCGGAAATATCAAGCGTATTACGCGTTGCTGTTTCATATGTGCGAATACCTCGTTCGCATAAAATGATATTACCGTTCCCCTCTGCCATAATATATTCTGCCGCATTAATAAATTCTTCAATTGTTGCGGATAAACCACGCTTTAATAATATCGGCTTATTTACAGCACCAGCTGCTTTTAATAACTCGAAGTTTTGCATGTTGCGAGCGCCAATTTGAATAACATCAACATAATCTAATGCCATTTCAATATCATTCGGATTTAAAATCTCACTAATAACAGCTAAATTATATTCATCTGCAACTTGGCGTAAAATTTGCAATCCTTCTAATCCAAGACCTTGAAAATCATATGGAGATGTACGAGGCTTGAAAGCACCACCACGCATTAGTTTCAGACCTTGCTCTTTCATTGCTTCTGCAACTTGGCGTACTTGTTCATAACTTTCTACAGCACATGGTCCCATAATAAAATGTTGGTTTCCATCGCCAATTTTCTCTCCATTAATCTCCACAATCGTATCTTCTGCTTTTTTCTTACGAGAAACAAGTAGCGCTTTGCGATGATCGTCTTCTTGTAGTTCTAAACCAGCTTGAAAAATTTGTTTAAAAATATGTTGTAAGGTCGATGTTTCAAATGGACCATTATTATTCTCCGCAAGTAAATTCAACATTTCTCTTTCACGTACAGGGTCAAAACGTTTCACACCTTGTACTTCTTTTAAGTTTCCAACCTCTTGCATGAGACGGCCTCTTTCATTCAATAACTCTAATAATTGTAGGTTGATTTGATCGATGCTAGAACGTAATCGATCTAACTCTTGTGATGCCATAAGAAAGCCACCTCTTTTAAATTTCTTCATTAACTTTTTTAAGATAACTTATTATAGCTGATACATACGAGGTTGTCACACGATATACAACATAGAATACTGTATGAAACAGATAGAAAAAAGACGTGGAAATAGCATAATAAGAAAGCAGAAAATCCGTAGTATAAATTTAAATTACTGTATTCCGGAAAATTTATAAAATAAAAAAGACAGCTTAAAAACTGTCTTTTTTATTTTATAGGAAAGAAACGAACGGTTTATCGCTGTTCTTCTCTTTTATAATAACAGCCTCGATTTTACTCTCAGACTTTATCTGTAATTGAACTTTAGCATCTTTAGGGAATTTTTCTACCATACTTTGAGCAGCCATTTGAGAAAGCGCCATTAATTCTGACTTACCATTATATTTAACGACAATATCCATCTTTAATTTATCCATCTTATTTTGCTTATAAGAAATCTTAGCATTAACAGGGATATAATCTCCTGGAGAGAATTTCTTTATTGCTTCTGAAAAATCATCTAACTTTTTATTGTCTTCTCCTTGTGCTCCCGCAAATTCTTGAGAAGGATACGAATACGATTTTTCATCAATAGTATCCCAATTTCCAAGGTTAGTCTCATTCTTTTGAACCGTAGCGCTTGAAATATAAGTACCATTCTTTAAAGAGCTTGTACTTTCTTGCTTAAATATAGCAAACGTAATCGGAGATTTGTTATATTTATCATTTTTATTAATTGCTTCTATAAGTTGCTTGGCAACTTCAGTCCCTTTAGAAATAGCTTCCTCATTAGATACACTTGAAGACATAGATAAACCAATAACTACACCAGATAAGCTTAGTTCATTTGAATTCTGTTTGCCGAAGTAGTCCTGTTCTATAATATTAGTCAAAACTGGTACTCCTTGTTTCGTAACTAATTCATCAATTGTTTTCTCTGGAATATATTGATTTAATTGTAATACGTAATTTTCTGTATCGAATTGTTTTGAAGCAATATTCATTAAACCATTTTCATATTCTGCTAAATCTAGTTTAGAATTAGTTTTAACATTAACTGTATTAATTACCTTTTGTTCTTTTAAAGGAATAACAGTTCTATAGTAATCCTTAGAAACAGCAGTTCTTGGGATCATACTTTTTTCTTTCGTATCTTTCTGTACAACTTCATCTTTCTTCTCAATAGTATTATTACTGCAAGCCCCCAGTAATAAACTTAAGCTTGCGATGAATAACGCCATTTTCTTCATTGCTTAAAACCCACTTTCAAAAGTCAATTTACTTAGTTTTAAAGTATCTATAGTGTACCATAAATATATTGCAACAAAATAAAAAAGAAGCAAGCCCTTCGCTTGCCTCTCTCTATTTTACATTCTCTTCTAAAGCTTCTTTTTTAATATTCCAATGCGATGTATGCCATACTACCATTCCATCTTTTATGTATAGCACTTGCGGAGATTCATGTTTAATGCTGTACTGCTCTGCAACATGGTTCGAAACATCTCTCGCCTCTTGTACGTATAAATAATATGCTGGCACTTCTCTTTCTTCACGGCAATACGCTTGAAACTCAGTATATGCACCGTGACTAATTGGGCATGTCGTACTATGCTTAAAAAGAACGTAAGGCTCGTTCTTTTCTACTAACGCTTCAAGTTCTTCAATCGTTTCAATCTTCATCATACTCATCGTTACTCACCTCTCATGCGAAGTCTAGAGCGTTTTTCTCTCTTTTCAGCCTTCTGCTCAGCTCTCTCAAGTTTACGCTCTTCTTTTTCAACCTTTTTCTCTTGTCTCGTAGCACGGTAATGGTTGTATACTTCAATTGCTGCACTGCTCCATTGCACAACTTGTGCTACTTTATCTGCATTATTTTCAATTTCGTCCGTAACAGACTCTGATACATTGCGAAGCTTCGTATTTAAAGAGTGAATCGTCGTTCCGATTCCATCCACACCTTCTACTACTTTATTTAGCGACTGTGACTTCTGTTGAATATCATCAGCTAACGCATTTGTCTTATGTAATAATTGCTCCGTCTCTACACTTATTCCTTGCATTTGCTTTTCTAAACCCTCTAACGTGCTCGCAACATTTTCTAACGTTTTCTGAACCGATAACAACGTTCTGCATACATACACTACTAATACAGCGAAAGCAACCGCAATAATAGCCGCACTTACATATAAAAGAACTTGCATTTCATCACTTCCTTTATCTTTTTCATACTTTCTCCCATTATACAATCATTTTCCGTTTCGTTCTAATCCCTATCTTTTCATTAGAATTTTCATACTTATTCGTTAACTTTAACATAAATGATTCAACAAATTCCACTAAGTAGGTTACAATAGGAGAGGATACATAATTAGTAGGGAGGCTTTACATATGAAAGATCCACGCATTGAAAAGTTAGCATACAATTTAATTAACTACTCTATCCGCTTACAAAAAGGCGAAAAAGTATTAATTGAAAACTTTGGCTTACAAAAAGAGCTTGTAACTGCACTTGTAAAAGAAGCATATGCAGCTGGTGGTTTCCCATTCGTTTCTTTAAAAGATCATCAAGTAGATCGCTCTTTATTAATGGGGGCTACTGAAGAACATTTCGAACAAATCGCTGCATATGAAGCAAGCGTAATGAAAGATATGGACGCTTATATCGGTCTTCGCTCTGGCGATAACATTAACGAACAAGCTGACGTGCCAAGTGAGCGCATGAAAGTTCACGGTCAAACAGTTGGTAAGAAAGTTCATAGAGACATCCGTGTTCCGAAAACACGATGGGTTGTTCTTCGCTACCCAAATGCTTCTATGGCGCAGCTTGCTAAAATGAGCACAGAAGCTTTCGAAGACTTCTACTTCGAAGTATGTAACTTAGACTACGGTAAAATGGATAAGGCGATGGATAGCCTTGTTACATTAATGAATAAAACAGATAAAGTTCGCCTAACTGGTCCTGGAACTGACTTAACATTCTCTATTAAAGACATTCCAGCTATTAAATGCTCAGGTCATTTAAACATTCCAGACGGTGAAGTATACTCTGCGCCAGTTCGTGATTCTGTTAACGGTACAGTTTCTTACAATACACCATCTCCTTACAACGGTTATACATTTGAAAATGTACAACTTAAATTCGAGAATGGCCAGATCGTTGAAGCAACTGCAAACGATACAGAGCGCATTAACAAAATCTTCGATACAGACGAAGGCGCACGCTTCGTTGGTGAGTTCGCAATCGGCGTAAATCCATACATCTTACATCCAATGGGAGACATTCTATTCGATGAAAAAATTGATGGCAGCTTCCACTTCACTCCTGGACAAGCTTACGACGATGCATGGAACGGTAACAACTCTAACATCCATTGGGATTTAGTATGCATCCAACGCCCTGAATACGGCGGCGGCGAAATTTACTTCGACGACGTACTAATCCGTAAAGACGGACGCTTCGTTGTACCTGAATTAGAAGCTTTAAACCCAGAGAACTTAAAATAATATGAAAAGCGCTCGGAATTCTATCCGAGCGCTTTTTCATTAATACTCTAATAATTTTTTAGCCACATCTTCTGGTACTTTAAAACTATTTTTATTTTTTAGCTTATTAATTTTCAATTCAACCTCAACATAAGGAACATCTTTATATACTGTCATAGTACCAATTTCATGTAACTCTTTTTTATCTTTACTCGAATCCAATAATTTTGGTGTATCCTCTTGATACATTTTAAACGTTTTCCCTTGCGGAGTATCCATAGGAGCCGATTCCATTTCCCACTCATCCATTTTGATTGATTCAAACAACTTTTTGATTTCTTTCTTATCGGTAATTGTTTTTTTATCACTCGAATCAATAAGGGATTCAACTTCAATTTTTTGTGCCTTTTCTAAGCTAACGTCAGACTTCTCTTTCTTCGCACTACATCCTATGAAAAGAACAGATGCCGTTAATAGAAGCAAAAATAACATACAGATTTTTTTCATTTCTAATCCCCCTGCACTATAAAGAGCTATGTTTCTCATTCTTCATTTGCTGCGAATGGAAATAAAATAAAAGTGTCACTGCAATAATCCCTATTAATATTGGGACATATAAAGGCAAGTCCCACTTAATATATACTCTAGTGCAAATAGCAAGCACCAGCAAAATTTCCAAACAAAATAAAGATTTTACATATTTCATTTCTTACCTACCATTTCTATTTTCACATATGGATTTTCTTTCTCAATAAGCGCCAAGAATTCATTCATATCTTGCGGCATCCCAATCATATGTACCTTATATGCATTCGTCGTAATTTCAAGAGACTTCCCAACTTGGCGAATAATTATAATATCTTTCAATATAACATCTTCATTTAAAACGCCGTATTTTAGCACACCATTTTCTACTTTATGTTTTTTAATAAATATTTCCCAAACGAGAGGGCCATTTACAATGAAGCATAACCCCATCCCAATTAGAGCTGAAACCCAATCCCCTTTTCTTGTAAAGAACATTACAATCGGATATACCACCATAAAAGCTAACGTTAGACTAACGAGAATTATCGCAGACTTACTTCTTTGAATCGGAAAGTTCATACCCACACCCCCTATCCAAATTATACCATTGTTTCCATTTTAGTTCATAAAAAAATCATTTATGAATGACCTTTTTAAATAGTATACCTATAAAATTTCTTATCTACCTCTAACACTGGAAAACTTTTTGGTAACTCTTCTACATTCACATTTTGGAAACCATTCTTTTCATAAAAACGATGCGCCGCTAAAAATTTCACTGTTGTTCCCAAATAAATATCTTTCAGCTTTTTATTCTCAGCCCACGAAATCGCTTTTTGAAGTAGCATATGTGATGCGCCCCATTCTTTTCCGCGAAACTCTTTTTTTACGAACATTTTTCTTAGCGCTACTTGCTGACCCCCAATATCTAATAAAGCTACTGTTCCAACTACTTTTCCACCGTACGTTGCTACCCAAAAGCTTCCGTGATTCCTTTGATAGAACGTTTCTATTTCAAGTAAGTCAGGTTGCTCTTCTTTCGTAATTGGGACATTGTACTCTTTTTGCTGAATATGAACGATAAGATTTACTACTTCCTCTTGAAATTTACTTTCATACGGAACAATATGAATCTTCTCGTTCATCGAATCTCCTTCCATTCTGAAGCTAGTAAACTGTATACAGCAATATCGTGGAAGTGATCGTATAGCCATTCTTCATCTCTTAAAATACCATCTAACTTAAACTCTAAACGCTCTGGAATAGCGCGGCTTTTTGCATTTTCAACACCGCATCTGATTTCAATTTTATTCAGCTTTAGATTTTCAAATGCATAGTGAAGTACAGCCTTCACGCTACGCGTCATAATACCTTTCCCGCCAGCATCTTCTGCAAGATAATATCCGAGACTCGCTGCTTTCTTCCCCCAACTCACTGGATGAATACCTACCATACCAACAAGCTTTCCTTTATAACGTATGCCACTTTCAAAACCGTCTCCCTCTGCAAATTTCTTTAACCACATCGGAAAAATCTCATTATACGCATCAGCAGATTTCGTCCCATCCACCCATGGAAGCCATCTTCTTAAATAGGTACGATTCTGATCTATTAATTCATATAGTTCCTCTTTATGATGTTTTTCTAATAGTTGTAGTTCAATTTCATCATCTACTCGAAGTGTGAACATGTTTTTTAGCCCCTTTTAGTTTTCTTATTATTCTAACATTTTAATTTGAAGGAATGCACCATAATATATCAACAATTTTTAAAATATATCGAACACAAAGGCAGTTACATCGGCTTACCGACTAGATTCGACAACGCTGTTCACCCAAAACAGCACAAAAAAGACGCACAGCCAAGCTATGCGTCTTTTCTATTACTTCTCTGCAACTTGAACTTCTTTTACGTAAGCTGCTTCGAATTTTTGGATGTCTCCTGCGCCCATGAAGATAAGAACGCCGTTTTTATGTTTCTTTAATACATCCGTTGTTGTATCTGTAATTAGTTCTGCACCGTCAATACGCTTCTGCAGATCTTCAATTGTTAATTCACCTTTGTTTTCACGTGCTGATCCGAAAATATCACATAAGTATACTTGGTCAGCTTTACTTAAGCTTTCCGCGAACTCATCTAAAAATTTCTCTGTACGTGAGAATGTATGTGGCTGGAATACAGCGACAACTTCTCGCTCTGGATGTTTTTGACGAGCTGCTTCAATCGTTGCATTAATTTCTGTCGGATGGTGTGCATAGTCATCAATGATAACTTGTTCTCCCATTGGCTTTTCATTAAAGCGACGTTTTACGCCTTCAAAAGTTGTTAGCTGATGCTTAACTGCTTCTACATCAACGTTTTCATAATGGCAAAGCGCGATTACTGCTAATGCATTTAATACGCTGTGATCGCCATATCCTGTGATTTTGAACGTGTCATAGTACGTATTACGAACGAATACGTCGAATATAGTACCATCTGTTCTCTTTTGGATGTTACGTGCTTGGAAATCATTATCTTCTCCAAATCCATAGAAAATAACAGGTACTTTCGCTTGAATTTTTTGAAGTTCTTCATCATCTCCACATGCAATAATGCCTTTTTTCACTTGCAATGCCATCTCTTGGAATGCACTGAATACATCATTGACATCTGTAAAATAATCTGGATGATCAAAATCAATGTTTGTCATAATTGCATAGTCTGGATAGTAAGACAAGAAATGACGACGATACTCACAAGCTTCAAATACAAAATACTTACTATTTTCTACCCCATGCCCAGTTCCATCTCCAATAAGATAAGATGTTGGGTGTGCGCCTTGCATTACATGGGCTAACAAACCTGTAGTTGATGTTTTTCCATGTGCACCAGTTACAGCAACACTTGTGTACTGATCCATAAGATCACCTAAGAAGTGATGGTAACGATGTACTGGGATATTTAATTCTTTTGCTGCTACGATTTCTTCATGCGTATCAGGAAATGCATTTCCTGCGATAATCACTTGTCCTTCTTTAATATTATTCTTATCAAAAGGAAGGATGGAAATACCACGCTTTTCCAATGCTGTTTGTGTAAAGAAACGCTTTTCATAATCAGACCCTTGAACAGTATGCTTCATGTCATGAAGAATTTGCGCTAATGAACTCATTCCTGTTCCTTTAATTCCTACAAAATGGTAAACTGTCATCTTAAAGAACCTCCAACATTTCGAACTAATACAACGGCCTATCTATAAGACAGTATATGAATCTTTTCTTATTTTGGTAATCATCATACATTTCTGATGAAGCAAAGTTTTCTTTAATCTTCACTTATCAGGATAACCACGTACGTACTTCTTTTTATGTCCATAACAAACTTATTATAGCAAAAAACCAGCTGTTATACTATGATAACAGAAAAACTGATAGGGTCAATCACCTATCAGTTTTTCTCATTTTTACATATCTTCTTTTGTTTCTAATTGAACACGCTCTAGACGTGGATTTGGACGGTATTTACGACCTGCTTTTGCTTCTGGTTTTCCATTTAATTCTACGTTATCACCAGTAAAGCCAATATTCATTTTTAATAAGCTACTTCCTACTCCATATATATCGACAGGAACATTTTGAGCTTCGAATTCACGAATACGCTTCTCATCAAATCCACCAGTTACAACGATATCTACATGTTGGAACCCTTCCTCATCAAGAGCTTTACGAAGTGCAAATACAAGCGATGGATTTACACCACGTGGATCAAATGTTCCAAGTACTTCTGGGTGACGAATGAAGTATTGATCAATCATTGTACGAGACGTATCAACACGCACACCTTTTAATGTTGATCCAAATTCACGAGCTACGCGAAGTGCATCTGTAATGACATCATTATTGTAATCAATTAATACAACTAATTCATCTTCTGGGAATTTCTTATGATACGCTTTTGCAGCTTCAACAACATCACCATTAAACATTTGAATTAATGCGTGAGGCATCGTCCCCATACCACTTCTGCCCCACCACTCATTCATTGCATGCGTCGCTTGTGCGCTCATACCTCCGATGTATGCCGCATAACCGTCACCAGCTTGTTGCGTATAATGATCATCACGATCTCCCATGAAAATAACTGGTTTTTCTTTATCTACACTACGTGCAGCTTGGACAACGTTATATACGTTTGTCGCAACTGATGTACGACGAGCTAAAATCCCATCAATTACACCTTCTAAAAATCCGAAATTTTCATAAGGACCATGAATTGTTAAAACTGTTTCAAACGGACTAATATTATCGCCATCCTTTAAAGAATGAATTTCTAATTCCTCAGGATTTTTGGCAAATGTTTGTAGCAATGCGATTACCTCATCTGTTCCGCAAAGAACTGCATGTTCCTTTTGGAAGAACTGCATTGTTACAACACTTTTCGGGCGAAATTCTTCAATGATTTCTCTAGTTTTTAAAAAGTAAACGGCAGAGAACCATCCTTCTCCAACTCGCTCGTCAAATTTAAATGTTCTATTTGTTAGTCGATTTATTTCACCTTTTAATTTTAATTCAATTTCTTTCATGTCGCTTTACTCCCTACTTTACTATCCAACATTTTCTATTAGTATACAGCAAAACCGTTTACTATACATTTGTTTCCTGCATAGCAGCGAATTCATCCTCAGAAATAAGGACATCTCTCGGTTTCGTTCCTCTTCCTTCAGAAATAATCCCTTGCGATTCCATCTCTTCAATTAGACGTGCCGCGCGATTATAACCGATGCGGAATTTTCGCTGTACAGAAGATGTGGACGCTCCCCCTTGTTCTACAACAAATTGACATGCGTCAAAGAACAATTCGTCTTCCGACTCAGCTTGTTCTGTTTTCGCTAATAAATCCTCTTGCTTAAATAAGTAGTTCGGCTTCATTTGCTTTCTCACATGATCAACTGTTTTCTCAATCTCATCATCCGATACATATACACCTTGTACACGAACCGGTTTAGACGTACCGTTTCCTAAGAATAACATATCACCACGACCAAGTAATTTCTCCGCGCCCCCAATATCGATAATCGTACGCGAATCAACTTGAGATGATACTGTAAACGCAATACGCGTTGGAATGTTTGATTTAATTAAACCTGTAATAACGTCTACAGATGGTCTCTGCGTCGCAACTAATAAGTGAATACCACAAGCACGAGCTTTTTGTGCAATACGACAAATCGCTTCCTCAACATCACCAGGAGCAACCATCATTAAGTCCGCTAACTCGTCAATGACGATTACAATATAAGGTAACGTCTCACCTGGGATTTCTCTCCCACTTACAATCGTATTGTAACGAGTTAAATCACGAGCACCAGCATGCGCAAACAATTCATAACGACGTTCCATCTCTTCAACTGCCCACTTTAGCGCAGCTGTTGCTGCTTTTACATCAGTAATAACAGGTGCTACAAGATGTGGAACAGAATTGTATGGTGCAAGCTCAACCATCTTCGGATCGATTAACATTAACTTCACTTCATGCGGTTTCGCTTTATATAAAATGCTCGTTAAAATTGCGTTAATACACACACTTTTCCCAGAACCTGTTGCACCCGCAATAAGTCCGTGTGGCATTTTCCGAATATCAGTTACAATTGGATCGCCTGAAATATCAAGCCCGAGCGCAACTGTAAGCGGTGATTCGCTCTTTGTAAACACAGGACTTCTTAAAATTTCACGAAGAAATACTGGCTTACTTTCTTTATTTGGAACTTCGATTCCAATCGCACTCTTCCCTGGAATTGGTGCTTCAATACGAATATCTTTCGCAGCTAAGCTTAACTTAATATCATCACTTAAATTTGTAATTTTATTTACTTTCACACCTGGGTCTGGCTGTACTTCAAAACGAGTTACTGCTGGACCTTGCGATACGTTAATAACATGTGCACCAACATGAAAATTATTAAACGTTGTATCTAATAATTCTTTCTGTTCATCCAACCATTCCGTATTATCTAACGCTGCTTGCTGTGGAATTGACAACAATGTTAATGGCGGAATTGCATATGTCGGTGGTGTTTGCAATACATTTCGCATATCGTTCTCTCTTTGATTTACAACATATGCTTTCTCTTGTACTTCCGTACTTGAATTTGGCTTTTGTACTTGCTCTACCACTACCTGTTGCACTGGTTTTTCTCCCACTTGTGGTTCTACTACTACTTGCTGCATTAGTTGTTCTTCCACTCGTGATTCTACCACTACTTGCTGCACTGGACGTTCTTCCACTTGTGGTTCTACTACTACTTGCTGCACTGGACGTTCTTCCACTCGTGGTTCTACCACTACCTGCTGCACTGGTTTTTCTTCCACTTGTGGTTCTACTATCACTTGCTGCATTGGCTTTTCTTCCACTTGTGATTCTATTATCTCTTGCTGCATTGGCTTTTCTTCCACTTGTGATTCTATTATCTCTTGTTGCATCTGTTCTTCTACTTGGTGTACAGGCTTATTCTCTACTCGTTCACTCATAGAAGGTTGCATTGCATTCATTCTAGCCGCATGTCTTTCCCTTAATCGTGTCCTGTCTTGTTTTAACATAACAACATTAAATGGTACATGACGCTTTTTCTCACGTTTTGGCTCTTCTTTTTGTACAACTGGTTGTTCTTCCACAATCGGTGCTTCTTCTACAACTTGTTGTTCTTCCGCAATCGGTGCTTCTTCTACAACTTGTTGTTCTTCCACAATCGGTGCTTCTTCTACAACTTGTTGTTCTTCCACAACCGGTGCTTCTTCTACAACTTGTTGTTCTTCCACAATCGGTGCTTCCTCTACAACTCGTTGTTCTTCCGCAATCGGTGCTTCCTCTACAACTCGTTGTTCTTCCACAATCAGTGCTTCTTCTACAACTTGTTGTTCTTCCGCAATCGGTGCTTCTTCTACAACTTGTTGTTCTTCCACAACCGGCGCTTCTTCTACAACTTGTTGTTCTTCCGCAATCAGTGCTTCTTCTACAACTTGTTGTTCTTCTGCAATTAAAACATTCGCAAAGCTTTGAACATCTTTCTTCGTTTGTTCATCAGCATCAGCACCATGTATGAATTCATTCTTTTGTTCAATTGCTTCATTTAACAACATTTCTTGCTGCGTTTCCTCAAGTGCTACAGGTTCCGCTTCTTCTGGCGCTTCTGTTTCCGCAATTACTTCCACTTCTTCTAACTCTTCGGCTTCCGCAATTACTTCCACTTCTTCTGGCTCTTCGGCTTCCGCAATTACTTCCACTTCTTCTAACTCTTCGGCTTCTACAATTACTTCCACTTCTTCTAACTCTTCGGCTTCTGCAATTACTTCCACTTCTTCTAGCTCTTCGGCTTCCGCAATTACTTCCACTTCTTCTGGCTCTTCGGCTTCTGCAATTACTTCCGCTTCTTCTGGCTCTTCGGCTTCTGTAATTACTTCCGTTTCTTCTGGCTCTTCGGCTTCTACAATTACTTCCACTTCTTCTAACTCTTCGGCTTCTGCAATTACTTCCACTTCTTCTGGCTCTTCGGCTTCTGTAACTTCTTCAAATTCTTCTGGTATTTCCACAATAATTGTTTCTTCAAGTTTTTCTTCTGCTTTGACAATCACTGCTTCTTCTGGAATTTTCTTTTCTACTTCAATAGTAGCTTCTTCTATTTCTGTATTACGTTTAATTTCTTCTGATAAGATTGTACCCTCGTGCTCTACTTTAGAATCTACTAATTCTTCTTGTAGAATGCTTTCGTTTAACACCACTACATCTTTTTCTTGCTTTGCATCTCCCGTACGCTCAGCTACCGTTTTACGAAGTAATTCATCCACTGAAACTTCCTGCGGTGTATTTATTTCTTGAACTACTTCTTCCTCTTCTACTAAAGGCTCTTGGCGTTCAATTTCATAACCGTTTTTCTCTAACCATTGATCAACAACTGATTTTTCTTTCTTTTTACCTTGTTGACTAACTCCTTCATGACTAGGAGAAGAATTCGTTGCTTGCCCTTCTGAGAAATCAGATAATGTATATCCTTTTTTCTCTAACCATGCATCAACGACTGATTTGCCCTCTACAGATATTTCAAGATCTTCTCTTTCCTGTTCTTCCTCCTGCTTTTCTACCTTTTTCTCTACAGAAGGACGATTATATCCGTAAATTGGCGAAATCATTTCTGTTGGACGAAATGGTCTACGGTTATTTTCTTGCGACGGTACGGATGCTTTTTTTACGACAGGTTCTCGCTGCGGTTCATATTGCACTTCCGGCTCTTCATATGTAGAAACTACCTTCTCCACATATGGTCGCCTACTTCTTTCCACTTTTATTCCTCTTTGAGTCGGCTGATTTTCATATACTCCTCTTTGAACAGGTTGTTCTTCAAAGTGGGGTAATTCTTTTACATCATCCTCTTCAAATCCATCATCTGGTATTAATGGAAAACGGCATTTACCTGCGTTCCTACTTGCCATTTGTGCTTCTCTTGCTTCAGTGTAGTGGTTTACACGAGGAATTTTCGGCTGACTTTCAGTTTGCTTTGGTACTTCTTTATTCATCGCTGTTTGTTCTTCCTCTTTGTTAAACAGCTTTTTCATCCAATCTAACATGCTTACCACTCTTTCTACTAAATAGTAACATCCTTTATTGTATCAGCATTCGGCAAAAAGTGCAGGTAAAATTAAGCATGTCATATTTATCCATAATATTCTAATTTACGAGTGTTTTCATATAAAAAAACGCAACCTCTCATGTAAGACTGCGTTTAAGCTTTACTCTTTCGATATTCATCTACACTATCCGTTACACTTTGCAATAAAGAATTTACATACTGTGGGTCAGATAATTTTTTATCTTCTTCAGGGTTTGACATAAATCCAAGTTCTAATAGTACACCAGGAACTTTTGCCCAATTAAATCCAGAAAGATCGTCCCTGAATTTAATCCCATTTACTTTCACCTGATTGTTTTCTCTCATTTTATTTACAATCGTTTGAGAGATTTGAAGACTTTCCGCATAAATCTCTTTCGTAAACGGACTTCCTTCTGCCGGCGTCAATACAGCAAATCCACTTTGATTTGGATTTTCAGAACCATCTGCATGAAGGCGCAAAAATAAATTCGCTTTATGATCATTCGCGAATGTTGCTCGTTCCTTATTACTTATATCAACTTCATGCGACGTTCGCGTCATCAATACGTGCATTCCTTTTGCTTCAAGCTTTTCTTTTAATATAAAAGCCATTTCTAATACAAGGACAGCCTCTCTCTTGTTCGTCACAACACCTGTTGTACCATCTGTCACTTTATATTTCTGTGTTGTTGCTCCTGGTCCAATCGGCTCTAAATTTAAATTCGCCTTTTGTTGATGCCCTGGATCAATAACGACGAGAAACTTTTCTTGTTTTTCCTTACTCTCTACTTTTTGTTCATTATTTTGCATAAGTTGCTCTGTTGGTTGCACTGGCGTAGTTTCCTCTTTCTTTTCCTCGGTCGGCACTTCCTCCTGCTTATGTTCCACTTGCTCATTCGTTTGAATTGCCTGCGGTTCTTCTTGCTGCTTTTCTACCGGTGCGTCTTCCTTTTTATCATCATTTTTTTGTTGTACAGAAGATGTTGTTTCTTTTTTCGGCTCTTCTTGCGAACAACCTCCCATATATATTCCAATGAATGCAATCATGCTCATTATTTTTATATACCTCATGCTTCTCTCCCATCACTTTGCACCGGGCTCAAAGTTCTTCTTATAATTGTTTTATAACATCATCCATATTTCCAATATAAACAGGCTGCCACGTTTCTGTACCACGCTCTGCAGTATAAACCGGATAAACGTCATCATCCACATTCACATTCACGAAAACTGGATCGCCCATATCCGTTTCATATCCGATCGCAATCCATCCTTCTTGCCACTTCCCATTTCCTTCACTTATTAATGAATTTTTATGTTTATCATATCGGTAACCGACTTGCCCTTTTTCTAATTCACTTTCGCTAAACAAATAAATTTCATAGGAACCTAACTCGATATCTTGCTGTTTTGAAGTTTCAATTCGTTTCAGAAGTTCTGCAATTTTTGGTTGTTGTTTCATACGTCTATCCCCTTCTTTTTTCTAAATTTTACCTAATACATTTTCAAAATACAATATAGATTTTGAAGAGAAACGTTACAATTCTAAGAATTTCGCATAAAAAAATAGCCCCACATATTGTGAGACTACTTTTTCTTATATCAATTAAAATTTAAATTCTTGTCCAACTTCAAAGCTATCTTCTAATACAAGAATACCTTTTTCTTGTGGAGCGTCTGGAAGCTCTAATTCACGTGCAGAGCAGATCATTCCAGAAGAAGGAACACCGCGAAGTTCAGCTGGTTTAATTAACATACCGCTTGGCATTACAGCACCAATTTTTGCAACGACAACTTTTTGTCCTGCATCAACGTTTGGTGCACCACATACGATTTGTAATGTTTCTGTACCGATTTCTACTGTACAAATGTTTAATTTATCAGCATTTGGATGCTTCTCTTTTTCAGCTACATAGCCTACAACAAATTTCGGCGTGAAATCAGCTTCTACTTTTTCTTCAAAGCCATTCTTTGCTAAAATGTCGTTAATTTTTTCAACAAATTCTTTTGTTAATGTAACGTTTCCGTTATCTGTTACTTCTACATAAGAAGATGCATTAAAGATGTTGAATCCTGCTGTTACGTTGCTTTCACGATCGTATACGCGAGCAACATCTCCTTTGCGGTCAAATGTACGGTTTTCTAAAGTAATATCTTGTAAGGTAACAATTAAAGTGTCACCAATTCCTTCAAGGTTGTAAAAAACGTTCACTTCGTTCATCCTTTCTCTTTTCCATCTGTCTTCTTCCGATTCTTCGCTAAAATAAAGATTGGTTCGAAGTCCCCATCTTCATATACGAATGAAAGTGATGTAATCGGAACATGCCCTTCGGCAAAAAATTTCATTGTCATTTGTGCAATAATATCATAACCGATTTCGTTGACGATATCAGCAATAATTAATACATCTTGGTGAGGAACTGCCACAACCATGTCACCAGAGATCTTTTCACGCATCGATTGTAGTAACGATTCGTTTAAAATACGAGTCGCATCATACCCATCATTTGTGTTTAAAAAGTAGAATGTGTTACCTGCTACTGTTTCCTGCTTAAATTCATAACCTAATGAGCGAGCATTAAATAATGCCATTTCACGTACTTGTTGCTCTGTAAGCTCTAATTTTTGCAATAAGCGTTCATCAATTAATCGATACGTTTTATTAGAATCTAGCGCATAGTAAATACGTGTTTCCGCCGTGTGGTCCGTCATAATAAACGGATTTCCTTCTTCTGATTGTTTCGGGAAAGAAGTAGAGCGAATAACAGGTAAAATTTTCGCCGTGCTATTTTCTTCTTTATGCATTGCAATTAGCGCTTCTTGTACGTAATAAGCGACCTCTTCAATCGCTTTTTCTTTGTTCACTTCCCATTTTGCTACTACTCCTGGAAGTGATACGTTAATACCTTTTTTCGAGTCTGTTTGTTCAATACGAAGGACTTCTTTCTCGCTATCATAATGAAAATCCCATTCTGGTCGAGATAATTTCTTCATTAACTCGTCTTTCATCTTTTTACTTGTCATTTTCATCTCTTTTTCCTCCCTTCCAAAAAAATAACCTCCCCCGCGAAGGTAGAGGTTGTTTTTACAATTCAATTGGCTAATTGTTTTATTTTAAACCTTCAATAAACTCTTCGATTTGCTCTTGTGTTTTACGATTTTTGTTTACATAGCGTCCAGTTTCTTCACCTTTATTGTACGCTACAAAGCTCGGAATGCCAAATACGTCTAATTTCACGCATAGATCAATAAACTCATCACGATCTACATAGTAAAATGAGAAATCACTATACTTCTCTTCTACTTCTGGCATAAACGGATCAACGAAACGGCAATCTGGGCACCATTCTGCTGAGAACATGAAGACTACATTCTCTTCATTTTTTAATTCTTGGAATTGTTCCATGCTTTCTAATGATTTCATCTATATTTCCTCCTCTAACGAGTGCACTTTTTCACACTATAATCTTTTCTTTATACTACCATACATCGCGCATGGTGCAAGGTTTATGCTTGCTTTTCATCATACTTATATTGCCCAACAAGTAACTTAACAACGTGCACAAATAATTCAGTCCGATCGACATAATCATCTGTAAAAATACCGATAGCACCTTCGTGACTACGAATATCTTTTCGCTCTACAAACTCTTCCATCACTTCACTTAGCTCTTTTCCTTCTTCAAGAGGTGCTAAAAAATCGTCCGGTAACTTAATACGTGCCCCGCCAGCAACAAATGTTTTCCCATCACTTGTCGCTAGCGCGCCCCAGTTACACATAAATAAACCGTGCGCTGTTTTCATTACGCCGCCTTCTAGCCCAATACCGATTTGAGCTTCTCCTTCCTGCAGCGCTCGCTTCGCTCTATTTACCGCTCCTTGCATCGTCTCTTCATCTGAAAATGGTTGTGCCGATACTCCCGACGGAACAGAAAGAGACATAATCGTAACATCTTTCCAAACCTTCTCCACAGCCCCAACCTTCGTTTTATTCTTCGATCCAACTACTACCTTCATTTCTTTCACCTCTATAAAATTCATCATTTCGTCTTAATAAAACCACTCTTTATACGTGGTACGAGCATCTATTAAAAACTAACCGCTACCACTCATCACTGGGTCATCTATTCAACCTAAAAAAAGAAAGGCTCTTCAGCCCTTCCTCTTTATGCGTTATTCTTAATCGTCTCTAACGTCGTCTTATCCGTCGCTCTCACAAGCTTCGTAATTAGTTCCTTCGCAGCTGCATAATCATCAACATGTAAAATAGAAGCATGTGTATGAATATAGCGTGCACAAACACCAATTACTGCTGATGGGATACCAGAGTTACTTGTATGTACACGGCCTGCATCTGTACCACCTTGTGAAATAAAGTATTGGTACGGAATGTTATGTGTTTCAGCTGTATCTAAAATGAATTCGCGCATTCCTCTATGAGTTACCATTGTGCGGTCATAAATACGAAGAAGAGCACCTTTTCCTAATTGACCGAACTGCGTTTTATCACCAGACGCATCGTTTGCTGGACTTGCATCAAGCGCATAGAAAATGTCTGGCTGAATCATATTTGCAGCAGTTTGGGCTCCGCGAAGACCTACTTCTTCTTGTACAGTAGCACCAGAGTATAATGTGTTTGGTAATGTTTCATCTTTTAATTCTTTTAATAACTCGATTGCAAGGCCACATCCATAGCGGTTGTCCCAAGCTTTCGCCATAATTTTCTTTTCATTTGCCATCGGCGTGAATGGGCAGATTGGCACGATTTGTTGTCCAGGCTTTACACCAATCTCAATCGCATCTTCATAACTATCTGCACCTATATCAATTAACATATTTTTTATATCCATCGGTTTTGCACGTTGCGCATCACTTAATAAATGAGGAGGAATTGAACCAACAACCCCAATAATAGGACCATTCTTCGTCATAACTTGTACGCGCTGCGCTAATAACACTTGGCTCCACCAGCCACCTAACGTTTGAAAACGAAGCATCCCATTTTTCGTAATTTGGGTAACCATGAAACCTACTTCATCCATATGACCTGCTACAAGAACGCGTGGGCCAGTTTCGTCCCCTTTTTTCAGACCAAATACGCTACCTAAACCGTCTTGCACAATTTCATCAGCATATTTGCTTAATTCTTGCTTCATAAAACGGCGCACATCATGTTCAAAACCTGATGCACCTTGTAATTCTGTTAACGTACGAAATAATTGTAATGTCTCTTTATTCACGAAGTCCCCTTCTTTCAAACCTTAGTAGAATACCTCTTTTATTGTAACGAAATTTTCGAAATGTTTCTAGTTTCTTCTTTTTTAGTTGCATTTGGATTATAATTATTATCGGTACACTATTTTTATTTTACAGAATTGAGGTGAATATATGAGCTGGAAAGGTTTAGTAGCAGGTCTTGGCGTTGGGTTCGCAGCTGGTTATTTCGTTGCAAACAAAGTACAAGAACAATCCCATATTTCTTCAGAAAAAGCATTGAAAATGGTGAAACAAGCATTAAGTCATAAAGGTGAAATTACTGGCTCTTGGGTACATATGGTTCCAGAGACATTTGAAAAATATGATGTCGCATACGAAGTTTATCGCGGCGGTCTTACAACAATGTTGGATGATATACAAGAACGATTTGAATTTTTAGTTGATGCAAAAACAGGCACTGTTTTAGAGGTTATAGCTGCATAAAAAGAGGTTTCCCATTAGGTGAACCTCTTTTTTTTGAAGAATCGAGGATATTGCTTGAAATTATATCAGCGATTTTTCAAATATATCAGCGCAACTCAAATTATATCGGCGATTTTTCGAATATATCGACTTACCGACAAAAGCCGACAATAAAAAAGGAGGCTGCTCCAACCAATATTGTTGAACAACCTCCTCTTTTTAAGCTTCTATACTCGTTTTCCGCTCTATTTTTTCTACGATATGCCCTTCCTCATTCCACTTTATGGCACGGTAATATGCATCATGATAAAAAGTAAACCATGCTTCTTTCTCAGCACCATACTTCATCCACTTTTGTTTATGTTCAATCGATGTCATTGGATAGTCATCGTAAGCCATTACCCATAATACATTTTGATGTGCGTGCGTCGGCAACAGATCCGCTAAATGAAGCATCGTTTCCCCTTGACTTTCAAGGACGACAACGGCATGTCCATCACTATGACCACCCGTATGCGCCATTTTTATTTCATCCGTAATTTCTATTTCTTGCTGAAAGGTAACAACTTTATCTACAATCGGCTCCCAATTTTCCGTCCAGTATGTATTACGCGATCTAATATTTGGATTCCTCATTTCATTCCATTCCGTTTCACTTACGTAAACTTTCGCATTCGGAAACGTCGGCACAAGGTGATCTCCTTCCCGCCTTGTTAAACCAGATGCATGATCGAAATGAAGGTGCGTCATTAAGACGTAATGAATATCTTCAGGCTTTAGACCCAGTTTTTCTAACGATTCGTAAACCGATGATTCTTCTGTTACACCTTGATTTCGCTTCATTTTCTCATTCAACTTACCGTTTCCTATTCCAGAATCAATAAGCATGTTTCCTTCTTTCGTTTGCAAAAGTAACGGATCTGTTCGTAAATAAATATGGTTTGTATCATTATGTTGATATTTGCGTGACCAAAGTACTTTCGGCACAACTCCAAACATTGCACCTCCATCTAAATGTGTATTCCCACCTTTTAGCCATGTCACTTTTATATTTCCAATTTGTAGCTGTTCCATCTTTCATCCCCCTTTCCTTTTAATATTAACATAAGATTCTGATTTTTTTAGTTACAAAAAAACCTATGCATTACTGCATAGGTTCTGTGCGATATTTCGCTTCAACTCGGTAAATACGATGACCTTTACTAGAGAATTTCTCTTCGTATTCTGTCATAATGTTTCCTTCATAATCACTATTATGAAGATCTAGGCTAAGGTAAGTTAATAACATACCATACTCAGCCATACTCATAAGAGAGTATTCAAATAGGCCTTGGTTATCAGTTTTGAAGTGAATTTCTCCGCCCTCTACTAACACTTCCTCATAATTGCGTAAAAATGTTTTATACGTTAAACGACGTTTCGTGTGACGATTCTTCGGCCATGGATCTGAGAAGTTTAAATAAACGCGGTCAATTTCACCTTTTGCAAAGAAAACTTTTAAATCTTCAGCATCTTTATTAATTAACTTTAAGTTCGGTAATTCTTCTTCAATTAATTTATCAAGTGCATCTACAACAACACTTGTGAATTTTTCAATTCCAATATAATTAATATGTGGATTCGCTTTTGCCATATCATACATAAAGCGGCCACGTCCTGTACCTACTTCAATATGAATTGGTTGTTCATTTCCAAATACTTCTTTCCAGTTACCAGCGCGCTCTTCTGGGTTTCCGATTACGATATGTGAATATTCATTAATTCGATCCATTGCATAAGGTTTATGTCTTAAACGCATAGATGTCTCCCTCTCTTTACAAAACTATTTTAAAGGAAAAATTCCTTCTTTCTGTTTTAATCAATCTATCAAACAAAAAACCAAGCACGTACGAGCACTCGGTCCGTTTCTTTCAAGTATAAGATGTACCATTTTGATAAAAACTACATAAAGCATTAAACATTCCATGACGAAACAGCTTTTTCTCTTACATTTCCAGTGAGAGAAAAACACTCGAAAGGATGATCCGTTCATGCCAATTAATCAACAGCATCAATTAGAAGTGTTAAAAGATATTTTAGTCAACCATCAAAGTGATTGCTGCGGGACAGTTTCTGAATGCGAGCAATTAGAGCGCCTCATTCAATCGTTACTCGCAAACGATAGTATAAGTAGTGACGCTAAAGCAATGCTAAACGATGTATATTCTTATAGTCAATCGGGTAAATCTTCCTCTAATTTGGACAACCATATTTCCAATAATCAAGAACAACTTACTCAGTGGATTGCTGGAATGGACAATTTTTCTTAAGTATTATTCTGAAGCAAGTAGTTGCTGTAAATATTGATGCCAATATTTAGCTTCTGCTTGCTGCTTTTTTGTTGTGTGCCATTGAATAGACAAAATCGTTTGTGCTATAACATACCATCTCATACGCCTAAGCAATGATTCATCTAGTTCAACATCATAATATCCGAGCCACTCACTCCATTCATGACGCGGAACATACCAATATAATAACATACCAAGGTCTAAAGCTGGGTCAGCAATCACAGCTCCATCCCAATCAATTAAAAACAATTCATCTTCATCCGACAATATCCAATTGTTATGGTTTACATCACAATGGCATACAACGAATTCATCGTACTCAATATCTTTTAATGACTCTGTTAAATATTGAAGACCTTGCTGAATTGTTTCATCAACTCTTATATCTCCTCTTAAAACAAGTTGTAATTGTTGTAATAACTCTTGCGCATGAAGCGGCTGCTTTCCTAGCCTTTGAATCATCTGCACAAGCGCTTTAGAGGAGTGTATTTTCTTCAAAAGTTTCGCAACACGTTCTAGTTTCATATCCTCTGGCTCTAACTTCTGTCCCGGAAGCCATTTTTGAGCAGAAATTACATCACCGTTCGTTACCCTTCTTGTCCAAAGTAATTTTGGAACAATTCCTTCTGCTGACAATACCGCTAAAAAGGGCGATGTATTCCGCTTTAAAAATAACTTTTGTTGTCCGTTTTGCGCAATATATGCATCGCCCGTTACTCCACCAGCCGGTATAAGACTCCACTCTTTTCCTAATAATTGTTCCAACCATTCCATATTCATTACCCGTTAACAAATCCTTATCTTTTATAGTTATGAAAAGAAAAACCGCAACATTTCTACACATGTTGTGGATTCATATATTTTACTGTAGTTGAATGAAAAGAAAACTTGGCATAAGCCGAAAACAGGATAAATCCCCTGCTCTTCTAGTTTATTTTACAAAATCACTCATAGAATGACAACTTATCAAAATCGTCACCTTTGTCAATTCTACATTTATTATATTCTCACCGTCAAGTAGCGATTTGTCACATTATCGCCAATATATACGTGCTAGTTGGAGTCATTTGAAGTTCCTTTCCTCTAAATGAAGAAATTGGCTGTATTTTTGCTTGCTTTTCGTTTACTAATACATGCCACGTTTCTTCTTTCGGGAGCTGAACTATTTCATTTTGCAAACCGCTATTGAATAGCACAACAATCTCTTTCCACGGTCCGAAAGATTCTACATTTTGCAAATGGTATGCAAGTGCTTCCTTTGATGTTTGCAAAAAAGTCATATGCTTTTTTATAAGATCAGCGCTTTTTAATCGGAATGCCCCATGCTTCTTCCGAATCGCGATTAAACCTTTTATATAATTAACTGTCTCCATCTCTGTTTCTTTTTGATCCCAATCTAATCGATTGATTTCATCATTTGCATTATAACTATTTTCGTTTCCTAGCTTCGTACGATAAAACTCTTGCCCTGCATGTAAGAAAGGAATCCCTTGCGAAAGAATAACTATTGCAGTTGCTAATCGATGACGTCTTTTCAAAACTTCTTCTGATTCTGGATTACTTTGCACTAGTTTATCCCACATCGTCATATTGTCATGACATTCTACATAGTTAATGCTTTGCGATGGCTCTAGGAACAATCCTGTTTCTTTCATACTTAAAAGGCTACCAGCTACTATATACTGCAAATGATTACAGTCTACATGCCCACCGAATGCAAAGCCACGTTTATTTATATTAAAAGTACTTCCTTTTATTCCATCACGAAATTGATCATTAAACTGTGCGATACATGGCATTTTATTCGCGTTATTTAACGTGGCTTTCTCTTCAAGAGGAAGGGGTGTTTGTAAATCCCATCCTTCACCTAATAACAACGCATCATGCTTTATTTTTCGCACTTCTTTTTCTAACACATTCATCGTTTCAACATCTAAAATTCCCATTAAATCAAATCGGAATCCATCAACATTGTATTCAGTAAGCCAATATAGAACAGATTCTACAATAAATTTCCTCATCATTTTCCGTTCAGATGCTATATCATTTCCAACTCCCGTCCCATTAGAAGGCATACCATCTTCACCATGACGAAAATAATATCCCGGGACAAGCTTTTCAAATGACGATAACTCTCTTTCATACACATGATTATATACAACATCTATAATCACCCTCATGCCGTACGCATGAAATGTTTCAATCAGTTGTTTACACTCTACAATCCTGTTATACGGGTCCGAAGGGTTTGTAGCATAAAATCCCGTTGGTGCATTGTAATATAGTGGATTGTAACCCCAATTGTATGCGAAGGAAGGGTTCGCCTCATTTACACCACCGAAACAATGTAAAGGCAATAGTTCAACATGTGTAACACCTAAATCTTTTATGTGAGATAATCCCGTTAACGTCCCATTTTGTCCCGTTGTCCCCTCTTCCATCAACCCTTTATATGTTCCTTTTTGATTCACTCCACTGCCCTGATGAATAGTCGCATCACGAACATGCAGTTCATACAATATGGCATCTGTCATTGACTGTAATGGTGGTAATTCCTCTCGTTTTGTTACATGCGTCTTTTCCAAATCGATCACAACGCCGTATTTCCCATTTGCAGTCACCGACTTTGCGTAAGGATCTACCGCTTCATTCCATATTAAATTAATACAAACAAGAAATGTATATTGCGCTCCATCTAAATCACCTTGTAATGTATGAGTCCAAACTCCATTTTCTCCTCTGTACATTTCATGATCGGTATATTCTTTATCACTTTTATAAATTCTTACTTTCGCAAGCCTTGCAGTTGGAGCCCATACTTTAAATGTTGTTACTTCTTTTTGATGTACAGCACCTAAATCTGTACCTTCGTAATAATACTTTTCATCAAAAATTGCGGTTCGAATCACAGCGCCTATTTGTAAATCCGTTTCTTCGTTCCGTTCATCTCGTACTGTATAATATTTCCCCACATCTAGCGGCTCTTCTATAAAGCACTCATACTTCGTTGCATCCGGAAGCGCAATCGTCTGAGCAATCGGTAAATCTTTTACATTGGTTCCTTCTTGCAAACGAAATGTCCGACTTGTTCCGTACGCATGTGGGAGCAAAATTGTAATTTTATTCATTTCATCTAAATAGGCATCAAATGGACGTTTTACTTTCAACATAAAAAAATCACCATCATTCTCAAAATTAAAATAAAGTAAATCTTTAATTAGCCCCCACTAACCGGACAGTTGCGGGATAAAATGAGTTGCAAATAATACGGTTTTTCTTATCAACAAGACCCTATACAGTAAATCCATTATTCTCTATAGTATATTCACCTGTATAAAAAACGTTTTCATACATTCTATTTTTGTAGTTTTATTTCAGCAATCGATTTATACTTCGGCATTTCCTTCACGTGAGATTCGTATAAAGTGATCGTATCCGCTTGAAATGATATTTCAGGCACTTCTTTTATATGTTCTAAATCAAACAGTTCTTCTCCTACCCATTTACGGGCAACAGTAATATGGGGATGATATGGGCGTGTTTCTAGAGAAAATCTATTTTCTTCACAAATGGCATGAACTTGCTTTTGTAACTGAAGCAAATCGTGATTCTCACTTACCTTCGCCCAAAAAATACGGGGCTGATCTTCCCTACCAAACGTTGAAAACCCTTGTAACGTGAAAGTTAGTTCTTTTGTTTCTTTAAGTGTTTGTAATCCATTCTTTATTCCTGCTAACTGTTCCTCTGTCGCACTTCCTAAAAAGGAAAGGGTAATATGATAGTCTTCTTCATGCACCCACGAGCGAAATGGTAATTCATCTTTCATTTCCTCTTTATAGTTAGATAGCACTTCTTTTATATGATTTGGTAAAGTGATTGCGACAAAATAATGCAGATCCATTTACATCATCTCCTTCCTTTTATTGTTGCTTTTCTTTCTTTTCTCATTCAGCTAAAAAGAAGCCGCCCTCTAAAGTAGAGAGCGGTCATTATTTACATATCTCTTATTTCGCTAATTCATGAATTGCTTGAGCGTAAATCGCTGTTGCTTTTAATAAGTCTTCAATTTCAATGTACTCATCTTTTTGATGCGCAAGTTCTTCTTTTCCAGGGAATAGCGGGCCAAATGCAACGCCAGCTTTTAATGAACGAGCATAAGTACCACCACCGATTGCTAACAATTCAGCTTTTTCACCTGTTTGTTCTTCATATACGCGTTGCAAAGTACGAATTAATACATGATCTTTATCAACGTGATGCGGGCGAGAGTTCGAATAATCCGCCACTTCAAATCCATGAGTACCGACATATTCTTTTAACTTTGCAATCATTTCTTCAAAGTTAGTCGTAACTGGATAGCGTACATTTAATCCTAAATTACCACCGTTTTCTTGCGAATAAGACAGGCGACCAACATTAACTGTTAACGGGCCGCTAATATCGTCTTTATAAGCAATACCAGCTTTCTCGCCCAAAATATCCCCTGTAAATGTTTCTGTTACAAACGATGCAAACGAAGCCCCTTTTCCATCAAGAGAAACTTTCGTTAAGCAGTTTGCCAATAATAAACCTGCATTTTCTCCCTTTTCCGGAGTAGAACCGTGAGCTGAAATCCCTTTGATTTGTAACGTCACCGTATTTCCTTCTACAATTGCTTTACCCATTTTTTTAGCAGTTTGTAAATACTCTTCATATGCTACTGTAAGTGCATTTACATCTTCTCCTGTAATAATCGCTTCTGCATAATCAGGAACCATATTCAAACGACGACCTGACTCAAATGAAATCAGCTTAAATGCGCCTTCTTTCTCTTCGCTACCATTTTGAACAACTTGTATGTCAGAAATTCCTTTTTCCGCATTAATAATTGGAAAATCTGCATCTGGTGCAAAACCGATTGTTGGCATTTCTTCATTTTTAAAGTAATGATCTACACACTTCCAATTACTTTCCTCATCTGTTCCTAAAATCATACGAACACGTTTAGAAAGAGGTAAGCCTAATTCTTTTACAATTTTCATTGCATAATAAGCTGACATTGTCGGCCCTTTATCATCAATCGCACCGCGTGCAAAAATCTTCCCGTCGCGAATATCCGCACTATACGCAGGAGTTGTCCAGCCATCTCCTTCTGGTACAACATCAACGTGACAAAGGATACCTACTAATTCTTCTCCTTGTCCCATTTCAAGATGGCCTGCATACCCTTCTAAATTTTTAGAAGCAAAACCTTCAGCTTCTCCTTTATGTAACATGAAAGATAAAGCTTTTTCTACACCTTCACCGAATGGTGCGCCCTCTTTCGCTGATTCTTCTTCCCATACACTTTTAATTTGCAAAAATTGTTGTGTATCACGAATTAAATCATCTTTTCGTTTCATAACTTCTTCTGTCCAATTAATCGTTGACATCACGCATCCATCCTTCACTATATTATCTCTTTCATCATAGCAAACCGAAATCTCTTATGCCATACATGAAAACCTAATAACGAACAATTGTAATATTTCAGATATTTCTCATTAGTTTTTCTTTTATTTTCTCAAAAAAATTTGCAGGAATTTGGCGTTTTACGTAGAAATTTATGAGTTAGTTGACTGACAAAATATACAATGTCAACTACCAATATTTTTCTATATGAATATTTGTTAAACTTTTGTAAAATTTAAGTAGATTAAAGCATGAATTTTATCATGTAGAGTACAATGGTAGTAACGACCTTCTTTCCTGAATGGGGTCAAAAAAACTAGTAGAGGAGTGGTTTTCTCTTGAAACCTACAACTACTCGTATGCTAACACGCATTAAATCGATTTATATGTACATCAATGAAAACGGTACGGTAACAACGAAAGACCTTGTAGATGAGTTCGGGATCACACCGCGAACGATACAACGTGATCTAAATGTGTTGCAGTTTAATGAACTCGTGTATAGCCCTTGCCGCGGCAAGTGGACAACGACAGGAAAGAAAGTGAGAATGACCTCATAACAAAAAAATAATTGTATGTAAATAAATACATACCCCTTTCTAACTCATTAGAAAGGGGTCTTTTCTATGCTCTGAAATTGGCGTTACTTTTCGTTATCTACTTGATATGTTTTTAACATTTCTACTTCTTCATCTGTTAATTCACGATATTGCCCAAGTTCTAACTCTTCATCTAGCACTAAAGGTCCCATCTCTGTTCTCTTTAAGTACACTACTTTTTTCCCTACCGCTTCAAACATACGCTTCACTTGATGGAATTTTCCTTCTGTAATCACGAGCTCAATTTCAGAAATATCATCACTTTTTAAAATTGTAAGTTCGCCTGGCTTCGTTTCATAGCCATCTTCTAAAATAACACCTTTAGCGAATTCTTTTACATCCTCTTCCGTTACAACTCCTGAAACGTGTGCATAGTATTTTTTCGGCACATGCTTTTTCGGAGATAATAGTTGATGCGTTAACTTCCCGTCATTTGTAATCAATAAGAAACCTTCTGTATCAATATCAAGTCTCCCAACAGGGAATGGATCAAAAATCGCATCTTCTAATTCTAATAAATCTATTACCGTTTCGTGGTTATCGTCTTCTGTCGCTGAAATAACACCTTGTGGTTTATGCATCATTAAATAAACAAACTCTTTATATTCCACAACTTCACCGTGAATCATAACCTCTTGTTCTTCTACATTCACATGAAACTTCGGATCTTTCACTGGCGTTCCATCAATTTTCACAACGCCGTCTTTCAGTAATTTCTTTACTTCTTTTCTACTTCCGTGTCCCATGTTCGCTAATAATTTATCTAATCTCATGTTCTTCACCTTCTTTATTTATCATAAGAAAAGGGGACGTATTTACGCCCCTTTTGATTTCAACTTTATTTTGAATCGACTACCAAGTTTACGCTGGATTTTCTCTAAAGCTTCTCCGCCAAATACTCTTTCTAGTACTCCTGTGCGAATCGCTAATACTACGTAAACAAGTCCACCAATACCTGCACAAATCGCAACTGTAATAAGAGCGCCAATACGGCCATCAGGCGAAATCATGAAGGATAGAAGCCATTGTGATAGTTTTACAGCAATAACCATTACAAGTGTTAATATTGCAATTTGGAATGTTCTCTTATATACAACACCAAATGAATAGTTTGCATGTTTTTTGATTTGTCTATTCGTATACCATACAGAAACTAAGAAGCCGACTGCAGTAGCCAAAATCGCCCCAACTGTACCGAAATAACGAATAAAGATTACGTTACATACAAATTTCAAAATAACACCCATAACAAGTGCGACAATCGCATGTTTTTGTTGGTTAATCCCTTGCAAGATTGCTGCTGTTACTGTGAATAAAGCGAATAACAACGCAACTGGCGCATACCACATTAATACTTGTCCACCTAGTGGATCTGAATCGTAGAAAGCAGTATAGATTGGGTACGCAAGTGTAGAAATACCGATAACTGCTGGCAATGTTAAAAACATATTTGCCTGGAATGTTTGTGTAATTTGTAATTTTAAATAACGGTATTGCTTTTCAGTAAACGACTTTGTAATCGCTGGTACGAGCGTTAAACTAAACGCTGTTGCAAGTGATACTGGAATCATAATTAATTTATGCGTCCACATCGTGAAAATACCAAGTGCTCGCTCTGCGATATCTCCTTGACCAATCGCCTGCATAATAGAGTTAAATGTCAATGTATCAATTTGTTGATATAAAGGAATTGTTAATCCAATTACAACGTAAGGAATTGCATATGCAAACAACTCTTTAAACAATTGAGCGGTACTTACCGTCGATTCTGGTACAGTTTGCTCAATTAAATATTGATCCAAATATTTTTTACGTTTTAACCAGTACCAAATTAATACGCCAAGTGCTCCAACTGCTGAAACAAATGCAGCAAATGTCGCAACCCCAACTGCCGTTGCTACTGTACCGCCAAGTACTTTAATAACGATGAAACTACCCGCTAATAAAAAGACGATACGAATAATTTGCTCAATAATTTGTGACACCGTAGTCGGTCCCATCGATTGGTGACCTTGGAAATAACCACGGATCAAACTTGCTGCCGGCACAACAATAAGCGCAAAACTTACGAGGCGAATAATCGTCGTAACTTCTTCGATCTTATTTTGTAAACTTTGTTTACCAAGCATTGCTTCCGCAAATAATGGTGCGGTCATGTATAGAACTAGGAACGAAAGAACTCCGGTTACTATCATCATAACCATTCCTGAGCGGAACATTCTCCGGCTCGTTTTATAATCGCCAAGTGCATTATATTTGGAAACAAACTTCGAAACAGCAAGCGGCACCCCTGCCGTTGCAATACTTAAAAATATCGTATATGGAATGTATCCATATGTATAGAGCGTTCCGCCTTCTGTGCCTACTAATGCATGAAACGGAAAGACGTAAATCATGCCTAAGAACTTTACTAAAAATGTCCCTAACGTCACAATAAGCGTTCCGCGCAGAAATTTTGAATCGGACATACAAAAATCCTCCTACATCTAGATAAAGTGAAACTATTACTAGCAGGAGACTCCTCTCCTACTCCTTATTAGTTGAACCATTCGAGCTTTTACGGGCCAGTGACCTCCCTTTTTACTTCTCTTAAGTCTTAAGGTTTTAGTCTTATTGCCCACAAATAGCAGGATAGTGCTGAACTCTAACTTTTGTATTGTACCACAATTCTCCCATCAAGCAGTACTTCACCCTATTTTTCTTTTAAGAGAAAACATGCTATTCTTTTAGGCAGGAAATGTAGAAAATGAGGTCGATATATTATGTATTATGATGTTATTGTCATCGGTGGCGGTCCTTCTGGGCTAATGGCTGCAATCGGTGCTGCAGAAGAAGGCGCAAGCGTCTTACTTCTTGATAAAGGAAATAAGCTTGGACGTAAACTTGCGATTTCTGGTGGCGGTCGTTGTAACGTAACAAACCGTCTACCACTTGATGAAATCGTTAAACATATACCAGGAAACGGGCGCTTCTTATACAGTGCTTTTTCTATTTTTAATAATGAAGATATTATTACATTCTTCGAAAATCTAGGTGTTAAATTAAAAGAAGAGGATCATGGTCGCATGTTCCCTGTATCAAATAAAGCGCAATCTGTTGTAGATGCACTTTTAACACGATTAAAAGACTTAGGTGTAAAAATACGTACGAATACACCTGTTGAAACAATTGAATATGAAAATGGTCAAACGAAAGCAGTTGTATTACAAACAGGCGAAGTGTTAGAAACGAATCACGTCGTTATCGCTGTTGGCGGAAAATCAGTTCCTCAAACTGGTTCTACTGGAGACGGATACGCTTGGGCGGAAAAAGCTGGTCATACAATTACAGAATTATTCCCAACAGAAGTACCAATCCTTTCAAACGAACCATTTATCCGAGACCGTTCATTGCAAGGTCTCGCTTTACGAGACGTAAACTTAAGTGTATTAAACCCGAAAGGAAAAGCTATCATTTCTCACAAAATGGACATGCTCTTCACTCATTTCGGCTTATCTGGTCCTGCTGCTCTTCGTTGTAGCCAATTCGTTGTGAAAGCACTGAAAAAGTTCAAAACGAATACAGTGCAAATGAGCATCGATGCATTGCCAGAAGAAAATAGTGAACAACTATTCCAGCGCATGCTGAAACAAATGAAGGAAGATCCGAAAAAAGGAATTAAAAACGTTTTAAAAGGTTACGTTCCTGAGCGTTACTTCCTATTCTTATTAGAAAAAAATGAAATTGACGGTAGCGAACAAGCTGGACAAGTTTCTCATGAGAAGATTCGTGCACTTGTGAAAGACTTTAAAGAATTTACTGTGAATGTAAATGGTACGCAGTCAATTGAAAAAGCATTCGTTACTGGCGGCGGTGTCTCCGTTAAAGAAATTAATCCGAAAGAAATGTCTTCTAAATTCACGAATGGCTTATACTTCTGCGGAGAAGTTCTTGATATTCACGGTTATACTGGTGGTTATAACATTACATCGGCTCTCGTTACTGGTAGAATTGCCGGAACGACAGCTGGACAAAATGCAAAAATGCAATATTAAAAAAGAAACAGGGCTTCCTGTTTCTTTTTTAATATGTGCATGAAATTATATAAGCGATTCTGCAAGATATATCAGCGATTCCTCAAATATATCGACTTACCGACAAAGAACGACAAATCCCCTTCCTTCTAAATTCCCATTGCTTTTTTGTTGCTTTATATACCTTAGTACCTTTATATTTTATATTGTTGAATATTTAAAAAAGGGTAAGGGGAAAACAAATGAGGAAAAAAGTCATGATGTCTTTAATGCTAATGACGTTTCTTTCTGCGGTAGAAGGAACGATTGTTAGTACAGCAATCCCTCGTATAACGAGTGATTTGTCAGGCGTCGAACTTGTTAGTTGGGTATATGCAATTTATATGCTTGCAACAGCTGTTTCGACTCCTATATACGGAAAATTAGCTGATTTATTCGGCCGTAAAAAAGTTCTGCTCATCGGAGCAACCATCTTCTTAATCGGTTCTGCACTTTGCGGAGTCGTTACATCAATGGAACAATTAATCTTCTTCCGTGCTCTTCAAGGTATAGGTGCTGGCGCTGTTATGCCAATTACTATGACAATCATCGGTGACTTATATGACGAAGCGAAAGACCGCGCGAAAGCACAAGGCTGGATAAGTGCTGTTTGGGGTGTATCTGGTGTTATCGGACCATTAGTAGGAGGATTTTTAGTTGATTCTCTTTCATGGCGTTACATCTTCTTCTTAAACATTCCATTTGGAATTATCGCTTGCTTAATGATTGCCATCTATTATAAGGAATCAGTTAAGTCGTCTAAGCAACATATCGACTACCTAGGTGCAACTGTCTTCTCATTAAGTACAATTGCTTTACTATATGCATTATTAACAGGTAGCAGTAAGCAAAACTGGGGAGATATTACAATTATCGGCCTATTAATCTTTGCCGCTATTTCATTCATTATTTTCTTATACATCGAGAAAAAATCTCCGGAACCATTAATTCCGCTAGCACTTTTCTCTAACAGTACATTATCTACGATAAACATATTAACGCTTATTGCTGGCGCAATGATTATTAGTATTACTGTATACCTTCCAATTTGGAGCCAAGGTGTTTTAGGAAAAAATGCGACAGAGGCTGGACTTATTTTAATGCCGATTCCTGTTATGTGGACATTCGGTGCTATGTTCTCTGGTAACTTAGTTGGTAAATTAAAAACGAAACAAATTATTTTACTTGGAGCTAGCATATTAACAGTTGCTACCTTCTTATTATTTACATTATCAACAGAGTCACCATCATTCCTTATTTATGTGGCAGTCGGATTATTCGGCTTAGGAATGGGGCTTGTTACACCAATTTACATGGTCACAATCCAAGCAGCTGTACCAGCTCATTCACGCGGAACGGCAGTCGGTTTAAACACATTTATTAGTACATTTAGTCAAACGCTAGGCGCTGCAATTTTCGGCACAGTCTTCAATACGATGATTCATGCACGTGGTATTAAAAATCTTGATCTTGTATCTTCTAGCGGACATGGGGGAGCTACAGCAAACGTAGCAACCGAATCGCAATCCGCACTAGCAGCAAGTGTACACGTTATTTATATGAGTACTTTCGTATTAGCAGTATTAACTTTAATTATTGCTTGGCTCTTATTAAAGCCAGCTAAACAAACAAGTGAGCAATAATAAAAAGGATGACCATTTTGGTCATCCTCTTTTATTTTTCATTCTCCACAATATGCTTAAGCATGGACAATTTATTATCCCAAAATCGTTCATAATACGAGAGCCACTGCTGTAATTCCTCTAACGGCTCCGGTTGCAAACGATATATCTTCTCTCTCCCGTTTTTTCTTCCACTCACTAAATTCGCTTCTGAAAGGATATGAAGATGCTTTACAACTGCAGTACGGCTCATTGGAAAATGGTCTGTTATTTTAGAAATTGGTAACTCTCTATCACTTAATAACCGTAATACTTCTCGGCGGGTTGGATCAGCAATTGCTTGAAATACATCATATTTCGCTGCTGACGAAGACATTTAACCTTCAACAACCTTTTTCAGTTTTTCATTTACAATCGCTACCCATCCCCCATGCATTCTATCGCGAATAATAGAGCTCTTCGCATTCGCTTTCGGAAGGATTTCATCAGGATGTTTCCAGCCACCGTGAATTAACGTAAATTCTGTTTTGTTATCTCCTAAGTCCTTCAAATCAAATGATACAACCCAGCCATCTGTATCCCATGAGAAAGATAAATGGTTTGGCTCATCAATTTCTAACACTTTACATGGTGATGGTCCAAATGGTGATTGCACATGAAATTCATGACCTACCTCTAATTCGAAATTATTTGGCATAAACCATGATGCAATCCCTTCTGCAGTTGATACTATATTCCATACTTTTTGAATAGACGCGTTAAAAACGATTGTTTGTTTAATATCATTTAATGTATTTTGTTGTTCCATTTTCATTCTCCTCTATTCGGCGCAAAAAATAACACCTTTTAGTTTCATTTTCGATAATATAACACCATTTGGTTACATGTCAAGGAAGGCTATGTTCACTGTTGAGAAATTCTCAACATTTTTTCAACAGGACAAACACCCTCTCAGCATTCCCTCATAATATACTCACAAAGGCAATAAAAAATAAAAACTTCTCTCAATATGAAACTCCATCATTCATATTGAAAGAAGTGCCTTACTTATATCACGCGTACTGTGTCTCGCCTCCTTCCCTCAGGGACAATACGTGAGATATGAAAAATCAGAAGGAATATGCCCACCATTTGAGTAGGTAGTTATTTCTCTTCTCCTCAACATTTCCTTAGGAGCGAAATGACTACCGACTCACTTTTTTAAACAAAAATAAAAAGGGGATGTAAGCTATGTTCTATTGCATTAATTGTTCTGAAATTCACCATGAAAAACATCCGAATGATAAAGTATTCAAAAACGGTTTTTATATTGATCCATTTTTAGGTGATCGTTATCACCTCGGTATGTGTACTGATGCTCAGGAGCATGAAACAGGAGAAATTCTTTTAACAGCAAAGAAAACAGGCGCAACACAATCTATTATGAATATTTTACCGACACATGTTGTCCCAACATAAAGCATAAAAAAGAGCTGGCTCCCCAGCTCTTTTTTATGCTTTATAAACAATCATCGCTGAAAAACAATAAATTTGATTTTCATCATCATTAATCGAAACACCAACTTGATACTTTATATCTACAAAATTTCCATCATCAATTTTTTTTAAAAACACATTTACAGCGTCTTCTAAGTCTTTTTCGTGACTTTCATCAAACACTTTCACACGAATCATGTTAACACCATCCTAGATCGCAGCCCTCCGCCGCTTGATTATTGCCACGGTGCGTATCTATGATGCGATAAAACTTTCCATTTTCATGTATATATCCGTCTTCTAACACATATTGTTTATCTTCAGTATAGACATAAAACTTACCTATCATAAATTTACTCGTATATAATTCCAAATAATTTGATCTAAATTTAGCTACAACTTTATTTGTAATATCAATTTTTATTGTGTGTCCCACCTTCTCTCCCTCCTTTGCAAAGAACGGATTTAGGTATATTGTATTAGCGATTTTACATTTTATGCTTAAAAATAAGTGGATATGCCTTCTTTCTGCGCCTGTACTATTTTTCTAAAAAAGTCACCTATATTTATTTCACATAAAAGCGCAAAAAAATACATAAAAAAAAAGACCTTTACCATATTGACTCGAATGTATTCAATGTGGTATTATATAAAATTTGACATTTTTATCTAAGTGTGTTATCATTAAAGATGGTTACCACATATGGAGGTGGATGATTTGTTTCAAATTGGTGATAAAATCGTTTATCCAATGCACGGTGCAGGGATCGTCGAAGCGATTGAGGAGAAAGAAATATTAGGTACTTCGCGTCAATATTGTGTGATACGCATCCTTAGTAAAGATATGCAAGTAATGCTTCCGATGGATCAATTACAAAAATCAGGTATACGTTATATCGTCGATAAAGGTACGTTAGATGGTATACTTCTTGAATTTCATCATGGGGAATCAGACCCCTCACTTTCCTGGAAACAAAGATATACAATGAATATGGAAAAAATGAAGAACGGCAATCTTCAAGATAGTGCAGAAGTTGTTCGTGATTTACTTCGTCGCAATAAAGAAAGAGCATTAAATGCGAGCGAAAAACAAATGCTAGATAATGCGCGCAAAATGGTTATTAGCGAAGTTGCGCTCGTACAGAATGTTTCAGAACATCAAGCAACAGAATTTCTTCAAGATACAATCAATCATTAATTTTAAAAATAGCTGACCGCTATTTTTTTTTTGCTTAAAAAGGCCAAAGAGATTTATCTCTTTGGCCTTTTCATATTATCCACGCCCAGCTTGAAACGATGGGTATAAAGTCATTCCACCATCTGCAAATAACGTAATTCCAGTTACGTAACTCGCCTCTGATGAAGCGAGCCAAGTTGCTACTGCTGCGATTTCTTCAGGTTTTCCAATGTAGCCCATTGGTATCATACTTTCTACGTCAGAACGCTGCTTTGGATCAGCAAACTTTTCGGCATTAATCGGCGTATTAATTGCACCTGGTCCAATATTATTTACTCGAATACCTTTTGGCGCATATTCTAACGCTAACGTTTCTGTCATAAGTTTAATACCGCCCTTACTTGCTGCATAGTGCACGAATAGTGGCCACGGAATTTTCTCATGAACACTAGACATATTAATGACAGATCCTTTAATGTCGTGTTCCACAAAATATTTAATCGCTTCACGACTTCCTAAAAAAGCGCCTGTTAAATTTGTATTGATTACTTTATTCCAATCTTCTAACGGCATTTCATGCGACGGTACCGCGTTTTCTATCCCTGCATTATTAATCATAACGTCGAGCGTACCAAACTCTTTCACAGCAGATTGAATGAGATTCACAACATCTGCCTCTGCCGTCACATCACCTTTTACAGCAATCGCTTCTCCACCTACTCTTTTAATTTCTTCTAACACATCATTCGCTTCTGACTCTCGTGAGCGATAGTTAATAACCACTTTCGCTTTCTCCTTAGCAAATCGTACTCCCATCGCTCTACCTAAACCAGTTGCTGATCCTGTAATAACGACGACTTTCCCTTCTAAATCACTATACATTTCAATGCCTCCTTATCCTTTTGCAATCCCTAACATAATTCCGGCTGCGATAATAAAAACGATACCAACAACGATACCTGTTAATTGACGTTTCGTTTTCTTTTCACCTAATATAAGAATCCCGCCAAGCGTCGAAATAATAATTCCCATTTGTGATAGTGAAAAGCTTGTTGCAACTCCGACACGCGGCTGTGAAATAAATAAAAACATATTTCCAGCTGCCCAAATTAATCCTGGAATAATATTTCGTATCGCATATTTATTAAATGGATGATGTTTAAACGTAAGTAAAATGCCTCCTAACACCATACCAACTGCTTGTGGTAATAAAGCAGACCAACCATCTACGTTAAATAGCCTAATAACTACTACGTAAACTAAATAACCGACTGTTGAAATTAATAAAATTATGATGCCCCTTTTAAAATTTGCTGCTTGCTCTGCATTTTTTTCTTCTTCATTTTGAAGTGATGTTAAAATAACACCGATAATAATACAACCGAGCGCCAAAACTCCAAGGACGACTGATATTGTCGTGGACCACTCATGAAATACGATGACTCCAAATAAAGTCGTCGCAACTAATTGAAGTCCTGTTGAAATTGGCATCGTCCTCGAAACACCCATTAAATCAATACTTTTTAATTGATTCGCCTGACCAAGTGCCCAAAATAAACCTGATACAATTCCAACTCCAATAACAGTAGGAGTTAATACTGGCTTCACAAAAATATAAACAACAATCGAGAAAATAAGTGCACCAAATGTTGTACCGAGCGTTTGACTATACGGTCCTCCGCCGAGTTTCACGTTAAATAGCACAATACTCCCCCAAAATATAGCTGGTAAAATCGCTAAAAGTATATCCATCGCTCATTACCTTTCTTTACTAAATATCATCAGTTATCGCTCTACACCATTAGAGTGTGCTTTCATTTTTTCCTTCGCTCGTGCGCAAACCTTTTCTGCAATCGCACTAGACACATTTTTTTCTCGCTCTACTTTCTTTATCTTAATGTGATCTAAATTGTCTTCCAAAGTAAGTGTAACTTTGTCATTCGGCGGATTATGCGCCCCTTGAAATGTAAGAAATTGTAGCGTCACTTCAAATCTAGGAACAAATTCATCTTTCTTGCCTAGACGCTTTATATTTGTAACTGAATCACATTCATACTGATCTTCTGTCGCTTGCCTTATAACTGAGTAATATCGATTAAGTAGTGCACTCTCTAAAAGTTGTTCCTTCGATTCTTTCGCCCAAGAATAGCTTGGAGAAGAGAAAAAAATAGAACATATCATTGTAATCATTACACATATCTTTTTCATAATTCCCTCCTTGTTCTATAAGTTAGTGTTCTCAAAATGCCCATAAAAAAACGACTTTTCCTATTTAGGAAAGTCGTTTTTTCTAGTACAAATCCAATATTAACCACCGCTCACCGGTGGTATGAGTGCAACTACATCACCAGATTGTATCGTATCATCTTCATTTGCATATTCTTCATTAATCGCAACCATAATTGGCGCTGATACTGGTACATTATATTCCTTCGCGACAATATCTTTTAACTCTGCAACCGTAATATTTTCTTTCTCTATTTGTAATTCACTTGTTCCTGCTTCTTCTTGCAAGTTCGCAAATAACAATACTCGAATCATATTTATAGCTCCTTCCCAGGCTCTCCTGCTGGATATGGTGTCTTTTCTAATTGATCACCAATCCACGAGTCGCCATCTTCCCAAAACTCCTTTTTCCAAATCGGAACAATTTGCTTAATACGCTCCATAATATATTCATTTGCTTCATAGGCCTCTTTACGATGTGGCGTTGATACAGCAACAACAACCGCTATATCAGAAATTTGCAACGTGCCAATGCGATGTGTAATCGCAACATGTGTACCAGGCCATTTTTCCTTCACTTCTGTGCCGATTTTCTGTAGCATCTTTTCTGCCATCGACTTATAAGCAACATACTCTAAGTATAATGTACGACGCCCTTTCGTAAACTCCCTAACCGTTCCAATAAATGTTGTAACAGCACCACATTCACGTCGAATTACTTTCTTTGCCACCTCTTCAATTTGGATTTCTGTATCAATTACTTCATAATACGTATTTATCATTTTGCACTCCTAACCGTTTGTAAAAACCAGTCTACATACAATTTTTCTTCTGTTATATGAAATACTTTATAGTCTTCTCTTAAATTTGACAGGACATTATCCCACGTAATAATTGCTACTACGTTTTCTACCTTATGTAAAAGTTCAATGTCTTCCGCAGAACGAAGTAAAACTACTTTTGGATATTTCTCAGCTTTATAGCCCTCTATTAAAATCGTATCCACTTCAAAAAATTCGTACAAGCGGATAATTTCTTGCAAGGACCATTCATCTCGTAATGAAGACAGAGATAGTAATCCAGCGCCTTCTACACTACTTACGACAGCACCAGCTTTCCGATGCCTTTCACTATCTTTTTGCGCTACTTCAGGAAAACCACCATGACCATGATGCTTAATTGTAGCAACTTTCATTTCACTTTCAGCTAATGCATGCACAATTTTCTCTACAAGTGTTGTTTTCCCGCTATTTTGATACCCTACTATTTGTAAGATTGAAGGGGCGTTGCCCATGGCCAATCACATCCCTCGGAGTGCTCTAACAATAATACAGATACTTTCATCCCTGCTTCAAATCCTCTCGTTCCTCCGGGCAACACGATAAAAGCATTCGCATCTGCGAGTGAAGATACCGCACTCGATTTATCTAAACCGACCGGCGTCACTTGTAGTGCCCCATTAACAATGCTCGCTTTCGCTCTTACAAAACGAGTAAACGGATTTGGTTTCGGAAAGTCTTTTTGCAAAATAGCGTCTGCCCTATATATGTGAGGCTCCTTCGCATACAAATACGTTTTTATAACCGGATGCACAAACAATTCGAAACCTACATAACAAGCTGATGGATTACCTGATAAACCGAAAAGTAACTTTCCATCAACTTCAGCTACTGTCGTTACACTTCCGGGTCTCATCGCTATTTTATTAAAAAGCACATTTGCCTGTAACTTTTCATAAATAGCCGGTAAGTAGTCGTAATCTCCTACTGAAACACCGCCCGTTGTAATTAAAATATCAACCTCATCCATCGCTGATTTAACAGCTGTAAAACATGCATCTAACTCATCGGCAAGTTGTCCATAGTAACGCACTTTCCCGCCAGCTTTTATAATTTGAGCTGCAATCATATAAGAGTTACTATTTCTAATTTTGCCTGGCTCTAGCGACTCATGCACTTCAAGTAATTCGCTTCCTGTCGTTACAATACCGACAACAGGCTGTTTTACAACTTTCACAGTGCTATATCCAAACGTCGCTAACAGTGCGGCAACACCTGGATTGATTACAACACCTTTGTTAACAAGGACTTGATTTTGTTTTATATCTTCTCCTTTAAATGACACATTGTCACCATTTTGGAAAGAACGTTTCAACTTCATATATGTACTTTCGTTCTTCTCGAATCCTTCCGTCAACTCTAGCATTACGACTGCATTGCAATCTTCTGGGATAGCTGCTCCTGTCATAATACGAACCGCCTGAAAAGCTCCTACTTCTTCTAAAAAAACAGAACCTGCTCCGATTTCTCCTATTACTTCAAATTCAACCGGGTGCTCTTGACTCGCTTCTTTCGTATCTTCTGCTCGAATTGCGAAACCGTCGTAAGGAGAACGATCAAAGTGAGGAACGTCGTGATCTGAGACAACATCCTCCCCAAGAATCCTCCCATAACTTTCTGTAATAAAAACTTCTTCAACTTCACCATGCTTAGCGTATTTCATCACCCGCTCTACTGCCTCAGCAACTTGAATCGGGATTCGTTTTTCTACCATTGTTTCTCACCTCATATTTGCAAAATATCTAATCTCGATTACACTTTATATATTAAATCGTAATTACTTCAAGGAGGAATTCCATGTCTTCATTCACACATTTCAATGACCAAGGGCGTGCTAAAATGGTTGATATAAGCGACAAAAAAGTAACTGTTCGAACAGCAATTGCATGCTCTAGCATTCTCGTTACGAAAGAAATTTTCGACAAAATCTCTCACAATGAAATTGGTAAAGGTGATGTATTGGCTGTTGCACAAATCGCAGGCATTATGGCTGCAAAACGCACTTCTGATATTATCCCAATGTGCCATCCTTTATTGTTAAAAGGTGTTGATGTTTCTTTCGATTGGAAACAGTCAGAAGAACAATATCGACTACTTATTGAAGTAAAAGTTAAAACAGAAGGTAGTACCGGCGTTGAAATGGAAGCTTTAACAGCTGCTTCCGCTACCGCTCTTACCGTGTACGATATGTGTAAAGCTGTTGATAAAGGCATGATTATTGGTGAAACGTACTTACTTGAAAAAACAGGCGGAAAAAATGGAGATTATATTAGAAATTCTTAATACTACCTTTTCCCTTTGAACCTAAAGGACTCTCCTTTAGGTTCACCCTATATATCTTGCATATAAGCGTTTCGCCACATTCATATCATTCGTCCCATGAATAAATGCTCTACCATCTGTAAATAAAACAAAACGATATTTTCCCACCGGAAATGATAATAAATAAGGTGTTTCCTTTACATCCACACTTTTTTGTAAGCGCTTTTTAATTTCTTCTAAATTAAACCCCTGTCGCACACCTGGACGGATTTGAACTGTATTTCGTCCACATAATACTTCTGTTTTCGTTTGTGCTTCAAATGTTAAACTCGGATATGTACGTAGCTTTCCACAAGATAAACATGTATCCTTTTTCTGTCTATTCACTTTAAATGCCATCTGTTGATTATTCCAAAGATCAAATGATAGCATCGTTTCACGAAGTGCCTCAAAATCTTCTACTAATATTTTTAAAGCTTCCGTTATTTGATGCGCAACTACTAATTGCACTGCTGGCTGTATAATACCGGCCGTATCACATGTCGCTCCGCTCGCTGGATGCTCCATTAAACATCGAAAACATGGCGTTTTTCCTGGCAAGATTGTATAAGTTACTCCGTAGCTTCCAACGCATCCCCCATATATCCACGGAACGTTATACATTTGAGATATATCATTAATAAGAAGGCGCGTTTCAAAATTATCCGTCGCGTCTAATATTAAATCTACACCTTTAATTAACTCTTCCATTTCTTGAACCGTTACATCGGTCACAACCGGGATAATTTCCACTTCAGAATTAATCGCTTTTAAATGTTCTGCTGCCGCTATCGCTTTCGGCTTATAATGTTTCGCATCTTCCTCTGTATATAATTGTTGCCTTTGTAAATTGCTCCATTCTACATAATCACGATCAGCAATCGTTATTTTACCAACACCTGCTCTAACAATTGCTTCTGCATTCGCTGCGCCGAGAGCACCAGCGCCGATAATAAGCACATGCTTCCCTCTTATTTTTCGCTGCCCTTCTTCTCCAACACCAGAAAATAATATTTGTCTTGAATATCGCTCCTGCATACGATAGCCTCCTTTCTTATCCTCCTATATAAGACATTTCAATTTTCGGACGATTCTTTGCACTTTCTTCTGTCCGTTCATCCGAATACCTATCTTTTCTATTCATCCACACATCTTGTATAACGCTTAATAACTCATCATCCGAAAGGTTTCCTCTAAGAAGTTTCCTTACATCCAATCCTTCTGTCGCAAATAAGCAAGTATAAAACTTTCCATCTGCTGAAATTCTCGCTCTCGTACAAGAGGAACAAAATGACTCAGAAACAGAAGTAATAAAACCGACTTCAACATTTGTTCCAACGTACCGATATCGCTTCGCAACTTCACCGAAATAATGCGCTTCAGCTGGCTCAAGCGGATACACTTTATGAATCATCTCGATCAATTCTCGCTTTGTAACCACTTGATCGAAATTCCATCCATTCGTACTACCAACATCCATAAACTCAATAAACCTAAGCGTGATTCCTCGCTCTTTAAAATACGCAGCCATCGGAAGTACTTGATGATCGTTCATCCCTTTTTTCACAACCATATTTACTTTCACTTCAAGCCCTGCCTCTTTTGCTGCTTTAATTCCCTTAATCACAGGTTTCGTATTAATATTTCTACCATTAATGTCCCTAAATGTATCGTCATCTATTGCATCTAAACTAACATTTACTCTATGTAATCCAGCTTCTTTTAATGCCTTTGCTTGTTTCGTTAAATGAATAGCATTTGTCGTTAATCCTATATCTACTAGCCCGTCAATTTTCACGAGACGTGCAATAAGTTTTGTTAAATCTTTACGAAGCAGTGGTTCACCACCAGTAAGTCTAATTTTTCGTACACCGATGCTAACGAACACTTTTGCCAAACGTTCGATTTCATCAAACGTTAGTAAAAACTCATCTTTCAAAAAAGCATAATCAGGCCCAAATACTTCCGCTGGCATACAATATGTACATCTAAAATTGCAACGATCAATGACAGATATGCGTAAATCTTGAAGTGGGCGTCCAAAAAAGTCTTTAACCATCTCCTGCATCGCCACCCTCCCTTTCTGCCAAATTTCTCTCTTTTCATTCTATTATAATATATTTTCGAACTGCGATGTTTTTGCTCACGTGAATAAAGTGAAACTTTAAATAATAGAAAGTTATCAATTCCCCTCTGATTAGCGAAGATGACTCTCAAATACCGGGATAAAAAAACCTTGAAACATAAAAGTTCCAAGGTTTTCTACTTATTAACTTAATCTAATAATAGTTAGAGTAGCTCCTGGCGTTGTCGTAGATAATGTAGCTATTGCAACTAATCCAAATAATTGCAAACTAACAGCAGCTCCAGCAGGCAAGTTAGCAATTATTGGTGCACTAAATGAACCAGTAGCCACTACCGGAGAGTTTATCGTTCCCGCAAGCGGACTGCCATTTACAGTTATACGAGAACTTACAATTAATCCTGCCGTTAGATTAATTGTATAGGCTATATAATAATTCCCTGCATTCGCAACTGTAAATACAGTATTTCCACCACTAACGGTTATTCCTGGTCCAATATTTTGATTGTTCGGTAATGGGATATTCGTACCACCTAATAAAACGGAAATAGCTGTTCCTGATGTATTATTCGCAAATGCATACGTTGCAGTTGTACTAACTCCAGTCACTCCGGTCGCTCCAGTGGCTCCAGCTCCTGTTGGGCCAGTTGGACCTTGGATTCCTTGTGAACCTGTTGGACCGGTATCTCCAGTTGGACCTTGCGAACCGGTTGCTCCAGTAGCCCCCGTTGGACCTTGGATTCCTTGCGGGCCTTGAATTCCTTGTGGACCTGTCGCTCCGGTTGCTCCAGTGGCTCCCATTGGGCCTTGTGGACCTTGGATTCCTTGCGGTCCTTGTGAACCAGTAGCTCCCGTATCCCCTGTCGGGCCTTGTGGGCCTTGCAAGCCTTGCACACCTTGTGGACCTGTTGGACCTATTTCCCCTTGCACACCTTGAATGCCAGTTGGGCCTTGTGGACCAGTCGGACCTTGGATTCCTTGTATCCCTTGAATTCCCTGTGGGCCCTGTGCTCCGGTTGCTCCGGTTGCTCCTTGTATCCCTTGTGGGCCTTGTGCTCCTTGAATTCCTTGTGGACCGGTTGGGCCTTGAATTCCTTGTGGACCTTGTATCCCTTGTGGACCTTGAATTCCTGTTGCTCCTGTTACACCTTGTATTCCTTGTGGACCTTGAATTCCTTGTGGGCCTGTTGGACCTATTTCTCCTTGCACACCTTGTATTCCTTGTGGACCCTGTAAACCCGTCACTCCGGTTGCCCCTGTTTCTCCTGTCGCTCCTGTCGCTCCTGGCACTCCAGTTGAACCTGTCGCACCGGTATCTCCTGTTTCTCCTGTCGGGCCTGGTGGTCCACCGGATGGACCGGTCACTCCTGTCGGGCCTGATAGCCCTGTTGGACC
>NZ_MAOG01000090.1:0-9500 GCF_001884205.1 Bacillus sp. NH11B
GTCCTCCTGATGGACCCGTTACACCTGTTGGACCAGTTACTCCAGTTGCTCCTGTAGTCCCTTCCCCTGTCACCCCTGTTGTACCCGTATCTCCAGTTACTCCTGTCGGCCCTTGGATTCCTTGAATTCCTTGTGGGCCTTGCACTCCTTGCGCACCCGTTGGTCCTTGAATTCCTTGGATTCCTTGCACTCCCTGCGGCCCCATCGGACCGGTTGGGCCTATTTCCCCTTGAGTACCTTGAACCCCTTGCGGCCCCTCTGGACCTGTTGCACCTATGTCTCCTTGTATTCCTTGAACTCCTTGCGGTCCTTGTGCTCCGGTTGCTCCCGTTACTCCTTGGATTCCTTGTAATCCCTGTATTCCTTGTGGGCCTTCTGGTCCTGTCGCTCCTACTGGCCCTTGAATTCCCTGTATTCCTTGTGGGCCCTCTGGACCTGTTGCTCCAGCTGGTCCTGGCACTCCTTGTATTCCTTGCGGACCCTGAAGTCCTTCTGGCCCTTCTGAACCTGTTGGTCCTATATCCCCCATCGGACCTTGAATCCCTTGAAATCCTTGTGGGCCCGTTGCTCCTGATGGACCTGGTACCCCTTGTATACCTTGTGGACCTTGATCTCCTGTTGCTCCTGTTACACCTTGAGGTCCTATAGCCCCCTGTATACCTTGTGGACCTTGATCTCCTGTTGCTCCCGTTATCCCTTGAATCCCCTGAACACCTTGAATCCCTTGTTCACCAGTCAATCCCGTCGGACCAGGAATACCTTGAATTCCCTGTGGACCTTCTGGACCTGTTGGACCAATTGGACCTTGGATACCTTGAATTCCTTGTAGCCCCTGCGCACCTGTTTCTCCTGTACTTCCCGTCGGACCGGTTAGCCCCTGACCTGTTGCTCCAGTATTTCCAGTTGCTCCTGTTGCCCCTGTCACCCCTGTACTTCCACTCGGTCCACCTCCAGGACCTGTTGCTCCAGTCGGACCAGTTGGACCAGGAGGTCCTCCTGATGGACCTGTTACCCCTGTTGAACCTGTTATTCCTGTCGGGCCAGTTAACCCCTGACCTGTTGCTCCAGTCGGACCCGTACTTCCACTCGGTCCTTGTGGTCCTTGAAACCCTTGAGCTCCTTGTATCCCTTGCGGACCTGTTGCTCCCGGTAACCCTTGCACACCTTGAATTCCTTGAGGCCCCTCAGGTCCTGTTGCTCCAATCTGTCCTTGTAATCCCTGTATGCCCTGTATACCTTGCGCTCCAGTAGCTCCTGTTGGACCAATCGGCCCTTGAATTCCTTGCACACCCTGCACACCTGTTGCCCCTGTATCTCCTACTGGTCCCCTCAATCCCTCAGGCCCTTGTTGTCCTTCTGGTCCTGTTGCACCCATTTGTCCAGCTGGCCCTTGAATTCCTTGCACACCTTGAGGTCCTGTCGGTCCCATCTCTCCCATTGGTCCTTGTAGTCCTCTTGGTCCTTGTGGGCCTGTTGGACCTTGTGGACCTGTTGGGCCTGTAATCCCTATACCTGTAAATCCAGTTGGAGTTGGAGGGAAAGTAGGCCCAATAAGTTCTGGTGAAATTCTAAAATTAGAGTTTAACGAATGTAATTTCCTTTTATCATCACGATCTTTCATACCTTTCACCTCCTACAAACCATCTTTTTCACACTAGATAGACCGCTTCTTCTTAATCTATTTACAAAAATAATCTCCAAGACTATTTTTATTTTAAATAATAAAAACTCCCTTAATTCCTTAAGGGAGTCCTGCTACTGAATCCATATTATCTGTATTAGGGACAGCTTGCGCTATACCCGATGTATTTACATTTTGCCCCATATTCGTTCCTGTTACAGTACCAGCAGGGGTTCCTCGTGTATATGTTGTCGTCACAGAATCTCCCGGCTGTAAACAAAGCTTCGTCTCTGTCCCTATTACTGTAACAACATCAATCCAAGTGCACCCCGTTGAACCACTATACGATTTCGAAGCAGTAAATGAAGTATCACTCAAATTATCACCCGTAAATATATTCCCAGTATTATTAACGATAATAAATTCTTTAATACGTGCAGGCATACTTACACTCTACCTTTCCTTTATGCACCTAATGTACGTGTACTCGTTGCTAATGGTGGTAAAAATACTGATGTTCTAATTGTAGGTTCAGGCTGCCGTTTCCCATTTAAAAAAATAGCCGCACTCGACCCTCCAGCACCCGCATATATTTTCGCTACGGCTAAAGGTGAGATATCATAACAGTCGCCAACATTAACAGCTCCTGTATTGTTAATAATTTTCACTTTACGCAAATTAATCCCCATTTACCCCTCCTCCTTTTTATACTGTATGCAAAAGAAAAAAACTTGAAACAGACTCGTTTCAAGTTTTTAGCTATTAACTATTTCGTTTCACCTTCATATTGAAGCATACCGCCAACCATGTTCACTGTTTTAAATCCTTGCTCATTTAAATAATGGCATACATTTTCACTGCGCATTCCTGAACGGCAAATAAAAATATACTCATTCTCTTTATCAAAGAAATTTACTTTATTTGGGATATCGCCCATTTTAATATGTACAGCTTCTGGAATTTTCCCTGTCGCTACTTCTTCATCTTCCCTTACATCTACTAAAAATAACGTTTCTCCATTTTCTAAACGCTCTTGCACTTCTTCTGTAGTAATTGTATTAACTTCTGTCATATGTATCTCCTCCTTATATATAATAAAACCTTTAGTTTCTTCTTTAAACAACCATTTCTAATTAATTTTAGCATGTGAAAGAAGGAACGCAAAGAATGGAAATTTTATTTCTCAATTTTCTCGCAAAACTTATTCTTTACAAACATAACTCGTGCATTGTATCCTCAATATACTTGTTTTATGAAAGGAGCCTGTTAAAATGACACTTTTTCTTTTCATTATGGGTATCATTTTCTTAATTTCTGCGGTCATTGCTCTTAGCATGAAAAATAATAAAAAGATAAAATCCCCTCAAGAAATGTCATTCTTATTTCTATTACTTAGTATAGCTTTCTTTGGTTTATCAATCGCTTCATATATTTTCCGTCTGCAAATTATGTAAAAAAGGTGCCTATTATAAACAATGCACCTTTTCCACATTAATTATTTTCTACACAAAACTAGATACTTTCCGATTTAAAAACTCATACACTTTCTTTTCAAATAAATGAACGTCTAACGCTCCTGCCATATGCCCATTTATACTTTCTATTTCATATACTTCTGCGTACTTCCCCTGCTTTTGCAAAACATCTACCATTCTATAATTGTAACGGGATGGTTGAAGTAAATCTTGTTTACATGGAATCATGAGTACATTCGCTTCAATCTTAGAAAGAGCCTCTTCTAAGGAAGAAAAACCATGTGCAATATCATGTAATAAGACTGCTTTCGCAGTATACATCCATGAATTTGCATCTACTAAATCTATACTTTTACATGTCACTTTATTTATCTCTTTCTCAAATGATGTTAATGCAGTAAATTGTTGATAAGGTGCCATTTCTATACTGTTCCGCGGGAATGCTGTTTCATAAAAATGTTCATCAAATGCATTCATGAACATCATTTTATTCGCTAAATGAAGCCCTTTTATTGGTTGCTCCTCTCCGTACTTTCCGCCTTTCCAATTTGGATCAAGCTGAATTGCTTCGATCGCATTTTGCGCTACATTTCCCGACGTTATAATTGGATTTTGCGGATTCGTAATAACTCCAATCATTCGTTCTACCATATGAGGATAGTGAACAGCCCATTGCTGCGCAATCATCCCACCTGCCGATGGCCCCATTACCGCATGTAACTTAGCAATCCCCATATCTTTTATTAACTCATATTGCACCCGTGCTACATCTAAAAATGTGAAAACTGGAAAATCCATCGCATACTCAAAACCAGTCATCGGATTTATCGATTTTGGTCCCGTTGTAATCACATATGGGTTCTTCACTTGTACATTACAAAGGTTATCAGTACATATAATGAAATATTTATTTGTATCAATTGCTTTCCCAGGTCCAATTAATCCATCCCACCAACCAGCCCCCTCATCATGCACTGTATATTTTCCTGCCGCATGACTTGTTGCACTAAAATAGTGGCAAACCAAAATCGTATTTGATCTTTCTCTATTTAAAGTACCATACGTTTCATACCCCATTTGAACAGGAATCTCTCTACCATTTTCAAACACAAACTCTTTTAAAACAAACTTCTCCTTTTTTACAATTTGCACAGACTCGCCTTCTTCCCGTCATATTATGAACTGCTTACTAAAGGATTTTTTACTATGTAAACCAATCTCCTCCTTCTTTTCATAAATAAATGAATAATATACAAAATTAGCCACAAAATAGCACTATATTACACAATCAAAGAGGGCATACATATGATTTGGAATTGGTTACGTAAAAAGAAAAAATCAAATTCAACAGAAACAAAAGAAGCAGATAATAATCCGAAACAGCAATCTAGTAATCAAGAGGATGAAAACAAAGAACAGACTAGAAGTATGAAACACAATACAGGTAAAAATAGTGAACAAAAAAAATCTGAGCAAGATGATTCTTCTCAGGAGAAACAGCAAGGTTCTAAACAGGATGATTCTTCTCAACCAAAACAGCAAAACTCTGAACAAGATGATTCTTCTCAACCGAAACAGCAAGGTTCTAAACAGGATGATTCTTCTCAAAAGAAACAACAAAAATCTGAGCAAGATGATTCTTCTCAAAAGAAACATCAAAACTCTGAGCAAGACGATTCTTCTCAACCGAAACAGCAAGGTTCTAAACAGGATGATTCTTCTCAAAAGAAACAACAAAAATCTGAGCAAGACGACTCTTCTCAAAATACACAACAAAGCTCTGGAAGTAATAGTATTTATGATTTTTCGAAGCCAGAAAAAGACCATATTCATTCTCTACAAGAGTTAATAGAGAAGCTAAAACAGTCTAGTGATTTTGTTAATTACCATACATCTGACGATGAAACGATGCCTTATTGGATTTCTTACTATCGTCCTTCACTTGATGGTGAGAAGTTACAAAAATATTTAATGCCAACACTTTTAGAACACCCTAACACTTCATTCGAAGTATTAAAAGAACATATTCCAATGAGCGGCATTACAATTACAAACGATTTACAAAAGATTGAGGACATGGTTTTAAAAGGGCATGCAATTATTCAATTAAATCAGCAAGATCAAAAGTGTATGCTCGCGAATATTGCAATTGATAATTATCGTGCACCAACTCCTCCTTTAAATGAATCGACTGTTATTGGTCCTCAAGAAGGTTTTGTAGAAGATATTGATACAAACATTAATTTAGTCCGAAAACGCCTTCCTGTTTTAGATCTCCAAACGAAAGAGATGATTATCGGAGAGTTTTCAAAAACGAAAGTCGTTATGATGTATTTAAATAATCTAGCTGAGAAAGATAATGTAGATTTTCTAGAGGAATCATTACGGGCTCTTGAATATGATCAAATTAATGATAGTGCTTATATACAAGAATTGATGGGGGAAAAATCAATTTTCCCTCTCTATATCAATACAGAACGCACTGATAGAGTTACAAAAGCACTTATTGATGGTAAAATCGCTATTTTTGTTGATGGTTCTCCAAGTGTCCTCTTAACTCCTGTATCATATTTTGATTTTTTCATTTCGCCAGAAGACTATAACGTTTCTTGGTTATACGCTACATTTTCAAGAATTTTACGGCTAATCGCTGTTTTATTCTCAATTTGCGCGACACCATTATATGTTGCCACTTTAAACTATCACTATGAATTAGTTCCTAGTGATTTATTGGAAACGTTAATTTTATCAAGGGCGCAAGTACCGTTTCCACCTTTAATTGAAGCACTCTTCTTAGAACTTGCCATCGATTTATTAAGAGAAGCTGGCGCGAGATTACCGATGAAGGTCGGTCAAACACTCGGTATTGTAGGAGGTATCGTAATCGGACAGGCATCTGTCCAAGCTGGTTTAACGAGTAATATTTTATTAATTATCGTTGCATTATCAGCACTGGCTTCCTTTATTACGCCTATTTATAAAATGGGTAATGCGGTTCGATTACTCCGTTTCCCATTTCTCATATTTGCCGAAATAGGAGGACTTTTCGGGATTTCTCTTGGATTTATCTTTTTATTTACCCATTTATTTAGACTTACATCCTTACGTAAACCGTACGCTTTGTTTTATCCGACAAGACAACAATCCGTTAAAGACTCTTGGATTCGCTTCCCATTAACAATGATCGATACAAGAGATGTACAAGCAAGGCCACAACATGTAAAAAAATCTGCAAAAGGGATTTCAACAAAACATAGATCCGATTTTGATGATTAAGAAATGAGGTGCATTGATGAGTAAAGTTCAAGAAAAATATCAAATATCTCCTATCTTTGTTTTCTTCTTAATTCACAGTGCACAGTTTGGTGCTGGTGTTCTTGGATTCGCTCGAATTATTGCAAAAGCCGCCGGATACGACGGCTGGATAGGTGTTCTAATTATAGGAATTTGTATCCATATTCTTATATGGATGATGTATTTTTTATTAAAAGAAACAAACGGAAACTTAGTTGATTTACATCGACAAACATTTGGAAAATGGCTAGGAAACGGCGTTACTCTCATCTTTATGACTTATTTTTTAGCCATCAGTATTTCCGTCATTCGAACATATGTTGAGATTATTCAAGTATGGATGTTTCCTACCGCGTCAACTTGGATGTTAACAATCTTTTTATGCTTAGCTAGCTACTACATTATTTCTTCTGGATTCCGTGTCATTACTGGTATTTGCGTCATCTCAGTTGGCGGTACATTGGGATATTTATTTCTTAGTCTATTCGTTTTGAAATACTCACATTTGTCTAATTTACTACCTGTGTTCACACATTCTTTTTCAGATATTTTAAAAGCCGCCAATCTGTCAATCTACAGTATGACAGGGTTTGAAATTTATCTCATGGTTTATCCATTTGTGAAAAATCCGAAGCAATCTCATAAATTCGCTCAATACGGAGCATTATTTTCAAATCTTCTATATTTATTTAGTACCCTTTTAGCCTTTGCATTTTTTAGTGAGAAACAATTGTTAAAAACGATATGGTCACAACTTTCTATGACCCAAGTAATCCAATTACCGTTCATAGAAAGGCTGGAATATATTGCGATTTCAGGCTATGCGCTTACTATTATTACAAGTTTTATCCTTCCGTTATGGGCGGCAACAAGAGGAACTCATGAAATATTTCGCGTAAAACAAAGAAGTGTCCTAATCGCTTTCATCCTTATTACTCTCATTGTTTCACAGCTTTTAACAAACAGACATGACATTAATACTTTTATTAGTAATTCCGGAAAAGCTAGTTTTTGGCTCATGTATGTATACATCCCTATCCTATTTATTATTGTGTGGGTGAAAAGAAAATGGAAAAAATCAAAAGCAAATTAATACTTATTTCTTGTATAACATTCTTCAGTCTAACTGGATGTTTACAAAAAAATATTATCGATGATGTACAACTTATTCAAGGAACGGTTTTTGATGTAGCAAAAGATAATAAAGTAAAAGTGACATTCGTTTGTCCCATTCAGAAAAAGGGAAATAAAGTTCAAGTTTTTGAAGGTAGCGCAAATGCGGTAAAACAAGTAAAAGCAGACACATCTTTAGAGTCTTCTCAACCCTTTGCTAGCGGACAAATGCGTGTCGCTCTATATACGATAAAACTTGCAAAAAAAGGAATGTCTACTTCATTCGATACATTACTTCGAGATGTGAATATAGGGAACGCTTTATATGTTGGCTTATTAGAGGGGAATGGTACTGAACTTTTAAAAGGGAAATATACGACTTCATACAACGTTGCAATTTATATAAAAAAATTGTTAGAACATAATATGGAGACCGGTCCTTTACCAAAGGATAACCTGCATATAGGAGCATTCCGTTATTATCAAGAAGGGCAAGACTACTATATTCCCATTCTAAAGAAGCATGGTGATAAAATAAAAATCAACGGAATTGGTCTTTTTAAAAAGGATAAATATATCGGTAAAATCGCTGAAAAAGATATGTTCATATTTAAAGGACTATTAGAGAAACACAAATTAGATTCACACGAATTTAAAACGGATTCTGCGTACGTAATGATTAATAATATTCGTTCTGTTCCAACTTACGATATAAAAATTAAAAACGGGAAGCCTTCTTTTTTCATTCACGTTCATCTTGATGCACGTATTCAAGAATTATCGAAGCAAATTAACTTAGAAAATAACAAGAACACAAAAAACATTGAAAAAAATGTCCAAAAACAATTGGATGTACAGGCTACCAAATTAATTAAGCAGTTTAAATCTTTAAACGTAGATCCTCTCGGGCTAGGTGCAAAGTATAAGCAACATTATCGCCCATTCAAGTTAGAAGAGTGGCGACGTATGTACAAAGATGTTCCGATTAATATAAAATACAGCGTAAATATTACAAATTCTGGTGTAATTGAATGATAATGATTGAACTCCTCTCTCCAGCATGATACAACGGAGAGAGGAGTTTTTTATTACCAAATATAGAGAGAAAAGATATTCACGGGGGAGCTTATGTCTAAAAAGTTAGTAAAACCTATTTTAAACGGTATTTTATTTCTCGGCGTCTTTTTATTTGCTCATACATACTTAAAAAATATTTCCTTCACACGTTATTTACTTGTCGTTATACCAATGCTACTTGTTGGTATGTTTGGCATCGACCTTATTTTATCCATTTTAATAAAAAAAGAAGAATAACGAGCGAACATCTTATTTCTATAAGATGTTCTTTTCATTTCATAATCACCTTATGTTACAATGAAATTCGGCAGAAAACGAGAAAGGATGAAACAACATGACAAACGAAAAAGGTTTAGATAAAGGATACGAACTTGTTGCAAAAATGCATGAAGAGTTCGGACATCCTGTGACAAATACTCCAACAAAATTAACAGAAGAGCGCGCAAAAATTCGTGCTAGCTTTATGCAAGAAGAGCTAGAAGAATTTCTAGAAGCAACGACTGTTGAAGATCAATACGATGCACTTATTGACCTTATTTACTTTGCATTCGGAACGTTTGCAGAAATGGGCGTACGTCCAGATAAAGGATTTGAAATTGTAAACAATGCCAACATGGCAAAACTATTCCCTGATGGAAAGCCTCGATTCCGCGAGGGCGACGGCAAAATTATGAAACCAGAAGGATGGCAAGCACCGGAACCACAACTTCGTGCGGAAATCGAACGCCAACGTCAAGAGGCAGAAAAAAACTGCTAGGATTACCTAGCAGTTTTTTATTATATCTTTTTTTCTGCAATTCATTAATGACCCACGTGTCCCGCATGTCCCGCTGCTCCTGCAGTACCAGCTGCTGCTCCCGCTGCCGCCCCTGCTCCAATGCCACCTGCCCAAGGCTGTTGTTGCTGCTGATACTGTTGGT
>NZ_MAOG01000091.1:0-2414 GCF_001884205.1 Bacillus sp. NH11B
GCCATCAAGCTAAGCTTACGCAAAGCCAATTTTAGGCGAGATTGTTTCTTTTTTCTAAAGGGCAAGTGTAGGTGATTGAAAGATTTGCATACGAAATAAACCCTAACGGGTTTCACTTTTTTGAATTAAGCGGCTTGATTATCAGACACGGTACAATTGTAAACGACACCTAATATATCAAAGACCGTTTTTTTCTCATATCGATGAGATTTCCGCCCGTTTTGCTGTAGGAGATTGAACAGGCGAAGTAACACCTTTGATAGCTCTTGGGTGTCTTTTTGAATAGTTTGGAATAGAAGAAGAAAATAGTCTTTAATCATATATATTGCTTTATACTCACTAAGCTCTCGTTTTTTCTTCATGAGGAGTAATTGGCGCATTTGAAACATGATAGAAGAACAGAGTAGAATGGCAATCAATTGACCATATAAATGGCACTCCAATCGTTCTGGTTTTATCTTTTTACAATGATGAATTTGAAAGAATGATTTCCACGTTTTAAATAAAATCTCAATTTGCCAACGTAAAGAATACCAGTCATGTACCTGTCCCATCGGGACAATATCTGTAGGGGTGTTTGTCATATATACATTGATACCACTGAGTCGTTTACTACGAGGAGAATACTTCATTCCTTTCTTTTTTTCTCTTACAGCTTGATCTTGTAATCGTTTTTGTTGCTGTTGTTTTGTTAATCGGTGAACAATTACACGAGCTGGCACTTTATCAATCATTCCTACATAAGCATCAGCTATTTCACATGTTTGTCCTGGTTGAAGGGAACTCATTAACGTCTCCATATCTATCTGTATATACTCTGTAACTTTCTTAATTCTTTCGTCTTGAAAATAATCAGGGTTAGGATTTTTTTGATACATACGTGTATTCGACTTGATACGAGAGATATAGTAGGCCTCTTTATCTTGTATATATTTAAGGTCTTTTAAATGAAAATAACCTAAATCTCGGATACATAAATCATTCGCTGTCACAGTTGGGGCACACAGAGAGCCGTAAGTACGATCATGTTGTTTACCTGGACCTGTATGAATATGTAGGAACTGTCCACTTAACAAATCATACTCAAGTTGAATTTTTATCCCAGCCGTATGGCTGCATCCTCCTGCACCTGGATAAACCGATGAAAATGCATCCGGGATTTGAAATGCAGTTGAATCTAAAATACGAATACGCTTGAAAACAGAAGTGTATGGAGAAGAAATCGGCATAGATGCGGCCAATTTTTTGCTTAGTAGTTCGGCTAGTAGGTGTTGTAAAAGTTGGACGGCCGCCTTATTAAACCGTTGATTCAGTCCCTCAGGACTGATGAGTACTTCTGTTGATGCTTCTAAACAGCTAGATAACTGAGTTAAAGAAGTCATAGCTATATTTTGGCTAAACCATACACATAAAGCTACTAAATCTTTTGCTTGGTACTTACTAGTTCGTTGTACAAAGCCAACATCTTTAGCAAGATCTCGTAAGGTATTTGGAGATAAAAAACTTTGAATCTCTTGAGCAAATAGTTGTAATTCGTCAGACACAGAAACAGACATAAAAAACGCCATCCTTTCCTATGATTCTACAGAAAGAATAGCGTTTTTTTCTACTTTTAAATAGTCTATTAAGAGTTGTTTCTTGAAACGAATATATGACTTATTTGGTAAACGATAGGATATAAGAAAACCAGAAAGATTAACGGTTTATTATGCATATGGTTAAAATTCCATGTTCCTTCTGATAAAAATAAAGTACCTAAAGTTAATACATACATTACAAAACAACAAATTGATAAGCTTTTCTGTCTGATATGTAAAAACATTTCATCAATAAAATTCTCACTCTCTTTTTTCCCTTTCAAAATTCTCTTCATAAATAATGATTGCAAAATGATTGTTGCTACAAATAACGAAGTTATAGAGAGCTGTTGCTTCTCATACCATTCAAAAGCAAGTAAACCCATAATCACAATGTAAAAACAAGTAAATAAGATATTAATTCCATTTTTCATTTGTTTCTTCTCCTTATCTAGATTTAATAAATAAATAATTGATCAACTGTTACACCAAGGGATTTAGCTAAATTAAAAGCAAGTTCCAATGTAGGATCATATTTGTTATTCTCAATCGCATTAATCGTTTGTCTTGAAACACGACATAATTTAGCTAAATCTTCTTGGGAAAGCTTTTGCTCTTTACGTAAAATACGAATTATGTTCTCCATTTTTATGAACATCACCTCTAATTTTGTCAAAAACTTTTTACATTTCCAGTTTATATAAATCCACCATAAATGTCAAAAGTTTTTTACATTTATAAAAAGTAAAAAAACGATAATCCTTCTACAATTTAGATAGAAAGAATATCGTTTTTTTCATTTTGGGGGTGTTTTTATTTGTTAGCTTGATGGTGATG
>NZ_MAOG01000092.1:0-42013 GCF_001884205.1 Bacillus sp. NH11B
TGACCTTGCTGATGCTGTTGGCCTTGCTGATGCTGTTGGCCTTGGTGATGGTGTTGACCTTGGTGATGATGTTGACCTTGATGATGGTGTTGACCTTGGTGATGGTGTTGACCTTGGTGATGGTGTTGACCTTGCTGATGATGTTGACCTTGGTGAGTTTGATAAAGGACAGCCTGCGGGTGAATTTGGTGCTGGCCTTGGTGATGTACTTGTTGCTGATGATGGCCGTGGTGTTGGTGTTGATGATGACCATGATGACCGTGGTGTTGATGCTGGCCTTGGTGACCATGATGATGACTTTGATGAGTTTGATAAAGGACAGCCTGTGGATGAATTTGATGATGACCATGATGATGTACTTGTTGTTGATGATGGCCATGATGCTGATGATGACCGTGATGCTGATGATGACCGTGATGCTGGTGATGACCGTGATGCTGGTGATGGCCGTGATGCTGGTGATGACCGTGATGCTCATGGTGCACATGATGACCGTGAACACCTTGAGGGAAGCCACCGACTCCACCAGCTACAACACCGACGCCAGGTACAGGAAATCCTGTTTGTACACCGCCAACGAAAGATGGGAATGCAGTTGGCATACCTACAGGTACTCCTCCTTGTGCTCCTCCTACGAAAGATGGAAATGTAGTTGGCATACCTACAGGCACTCCTCCTTGCGCACCGCCTACTAGTGCCGGAAATCCTGTTTGCGCTCCAGCTACTGATGTTGGGAATCCTGTTTGTACACCCGCGACTGACGTCGGAAATCCTCCAGCCGCTCCTCCCATCCAACTTGGGATTCCGCCATATCCGTGTTGACCATCTCCTCCCATGAACATCATTTGTCCATAACTATCCGATCCACCTCCGAAGAAGCCATGTGGTGCATTATTGTCCATCCCTTTCATTCCTTTCACCTCTTCTGCTCAATTTAACCTACCTTTTTTATCATATTTCCTATAGAAGAATAGGTGTTTGTCTATATGGGAATTCCGCACCTTTTTCTTCGTTCTTCATTCATGATAGGATTAATGGACTGATTATTTTTCTTTCACTTGAAGGGGGCATTTTCTTTGGAGAACGTAACAAAGGCTTCAATCGACGATTTAGGTTCAATTGTTCATATAGATATGGATGTAATTGGAAACGATAGTAGACGAAATTATATTAAACACGCTATTGATGCTGGAAACTGCATAATTACAAAAGAGGACAATTCCATTTCTGGTTTTCTAACATACGATACAAATTTCTTTGATTGTACTTTCCTCTCATTAATAATTGTTTCGCCAGTCAAAAGAAGGAGAGGTCATGCAAGCTCATTAATCTCATATATGTTAAGGCATTCCCCTACTCAAAAAATCTTTTCTTCAACGAACGAGTCGAATGAAAGTATGCAAAAAGTGTTTAAAGCGAACGGTTTTATACGCAGTGGAATAATTGAAAACCTAGATGAAGGTGATCCAGAACTTATTTTTCACGCAAAAAAACTCAGAGCATAAATGCTCTGAGTTTTTCTTTAAAATGAATTAGTTTGCAACAACGTTAACAAGTTTTCCAGGAACAACAATTACTTTACGAACTGTTTTTCCTTCAATTTGTTCTTTGATTGCCTCAAGTGCAAGTTGTTCCATTTCTTCTTTTGATGCGTCTTTACTCATTGTTAGTTTTGCGCGAACCTTGCCCATAATTTGAACAACGATTTCAACTTCATCTTCTACAAGTTTAGACTCATCAAATGTTGGCCAGCTTGCATATGTGATTGTTTCACTGTATCCAAGTTTGCTCCATAGCTCTTCTCCGATGTGAGGTGCAACTGGTGCAATCATTTTTACGAAACCTTCTACATATTCTTTTGGAAGTGTTTCAGCTTTGTATGCATCGTTGATGAATACCATCATTTGAGAAATCGCTGTGTTGAAGCGAAGCTCTGCATAGTCTTCTGTTACTTTCTTCACTGTTTGGTGGTAAGCTTTTTCAAGATCTTTGTTTGGTGCATCAGTAATTTTCTCACTTAATTCACCGTTATCTTGAATGAATAGGCGCCATACGCGGTCTAGGAAGCGACGAGCTCCGTCAAGACCATTTTCAGACCAAGCAATTGAAGCATCTAATGGTCCCATGAACATTTCGTATAGACGAAGTGTATCTGCACCGTGGCTTGCTACGATATCATCTGGGTTTACAACGTTGCCTTTTGATTTACTCATTTTCTCGTTGTTTTCACCTAAGATCATACCTTGGTTGAATAATTGTTGGAACGGTTCTTTCGTTGGAACTACACCGATATCATATAATACTTTATGCCAGAAACGAGCATATAGTAAGTGAAGTACAGCGTGCTCTGCTCCGCCGATATAAATATCAACTGGAAGCCATTGTTTTACTTTTTCAGGGTCTACAAGTGCTTCGCTGTTGTTTGGATCGATGTAGCGTAGGTAGTACCAGCAGCTACCAGCCCATTGTGGCATTGTGTTCGTTTCACGACGACCTTTTTTACCCGTCTCAGGATCAACAACATTTACCCACTCTTCAATGTTAGCTAGTGGTGATTCACCTGTACCTGAAGGACGGATGTTTTCTGTTTTTGGAAGAACTAATGGTAATTCTTCTTCTTTCACAGCTGTCATTGTGCCATCTTCCCAATGGATTACTGGAATTGGCTCACCCCAGTAACGTTGACGGCTAAATAACCAGTCACGTAGACGGTACGTTACTTTTTGATTTCCTGCGCTCGTTACTTCAAGCCACTCAATCATTTTTGCGATTGCTTCTTCTTTATTTAAACCATCAAGGAATGCTGAGTTTACGTGTGCACCATCACCTGTGTACACTTCTTTCGTAATATCTCCGCCTTTTACAACTTCCTTCATTGGAAGATTGAATACTGATGCGAATTCATAGTCACGCTCATCGTGAGCTGGAACTGCCATTACAGCACCTGTTCCGTAAGTTGCAAGAACGTAGTCAGCGATCCAGATTGGTAATTTCTCACCATTTACTGGGTTAACTGCGTAAGCACCAGTGAATACACCAGTTTTCTCTTTCGCAAGTTCTGTACGCTCTAGATCACTCTTCATTTTTACAGAATTAATGTAAGCTTCTACAGCTTCTTTTTGTTCTGCTGTTGTAATTTCTGCAACAAGCGCATGTTCCGGAGCAAGTACACAGTATGTTGCACCAAATAGTGTATCAGGACGCGTTGTGAAAACTGTAAACTTCTCATCTGTACCATCGATGTTGAAGTGTACTTCTGCACCTTCAGAACGACCGATCCAGTTACGTTGCATGTCTTTTAAGCTTTCTGGCCAATCAAGCTCATCTAGATCTTCTAATAGACGATCTCCGTAAGCTGTAATTTTTAACATCCACTGTCTCATCGGACGACGCTCAACTGGATGTCCACCGCGCTCACTCTTACCGTCAATAATTTCTTCGTTTGCAAGTACTGTACCAAGTGCTGGGCACCAGTTTACAGGTACTTCATCAACGTAAGCTAAGCCTTTTTCAAATAGTTTTAGGAAGATCCATTGTGTCCACTTGTAGTAGTTTGGATCCGTTGTATTCACTTCACGATCCCAATCGTAAGAGAAGCCTAATGCTTTAATTTGATTACGGAACGTATTAATATTAAGCTCTGTAAATTCAGCCGGGCTGTTCCCAGTATCAAGTGCATATTGCTCTGCTGGAAGGCCGAATGCATCCCATCCCATTGGATGAAGAACGTTATATCCTTGCATACGCTTCATACGAGATAAAATATCTGTCGCTGTATAACCTTCTGGATGACCTACGTGTAAGCCTGCACCTGATGGATATGGGAACATATCTAGTGCATAAAATTTTGGTTTTTCTGTCTCATCTGGCGTACGGAATGTTTTATTCTCTTCCCAATACCCTTGCCACTTCTTCTCAATTTCTTGATGATTAAAGCTCATGAGATAACCTCCTTGAAATTCTATTTATTTTCACCGCCCAAAATACAAAAAACCTCTCATCCCTAGAAAGGGACGAGAGGTTATAGATTCCCGCGGTACCACCCTAAATTAATGTAATATATACATTCGCTTAGATCCGTAACGTGGATTAACGGCAATTGCTACTATTAGTTTCACAACTGCAACTCAAAGGCGAGTTCATAACGAAACGTGGATTGACTTGCACCGACCGTCAACTCTCTAAACCAGCTTCTATTACTACTACTCCTTCTCACTGTTATTACAAATATGAGTTAATTAAATATATTCTAAAACATGTTACATGTTCCGTCAAACTAAACTGCAATTTTTTCTTCAACTGTTTCTTCTACTTTTACTCGTTTATCATAAATGCTTGTTGCTATAATCGCTACTACAAGCATTACCATGATCGCTATAAACAATACTTCCATATTGTATATATCAACAATCGCTCCGCCAACGACCGGTCCGAACATTTTCCCTACAGTCGCTGCGCTATTTACAACACCTTGATAAAAGCCTAATTTATCTTTCGGCGCAAGTATATTTGCAATGGTCGGAACTGCTGGCCATACGAATAATTCACCAATTGTTAATGTCACCATCGCAACGAGGAACATCGTAAATTGCTGCGCTTGGCTTAACACAATGAATGACGCCGCAAAAATGACAATTCCAATCATAATTTGTTGCTTTAAAGAACGCTTCATCCAGCGAATTAGCATACTAACAAGCGGCTGCGCACAAACAATCATCGCTCCGTTTATCGTCCATAATAAACTATAGTGACGAAGGCTAATATTTAATTCTTGCATATGTGTTGCGATTGCACCTTGCCACTGTACGTATGTAACCCAGCATAAAGCATATGCTACACACACAATAAGAAGTGCTTTGAATCCAGGTGTAAGCGTCCATCCTTTTTTCGTTTCGATTTCCTTTTGCACTCCTGGCTCTTTTTTGTCTTCCATACCACGGAATCCAATAAAAGCAATTAAGAAGAAAACAAAGTATAAAATAAAGTTCGCTAAGAAAATATAATCAAAACGATAAGACGCAACTAAACCACCGCACGCTGTTCCGATCGCAATCCCAACGTTTTGTCCAACATACATCGCATTAAATGCCCGTCTTCCGCCCTCTGGCCAAACCGTACCAACCATCGCATACATCGATGGGAAGACCATTCCGGAACCGAAGCCGATTAATGCTAGCCACACAACATATAACGGCCAACCATGGAAAAACACAAGACCTAAAATCGATACAAGTGTAATAACAATCCCTACTAAAATTGATTTATAACCGCCCCATTTATCAAATAAAACACCGCCGAGCAAGTTCCCGATTACACCAGTAAGCGAGTTGATCATTAATACCATTCCAGCCACTGATAAAGATTTTCCTAGGTGATCATGCAAATAAATTGTATTAAAAGGCCATAAAAAAGAAGCACCCGTGACATTAATAATCATCCCAGCTACTAATAGCCATACTTTCCTTGGCATAGTCTCCCCTCCTATTCTATTTTTTTCGTTCATCTATAACAGTAAAATTGTAGTCGTTTTTAAATAGGAAGGCAACTGATTAATAGTTGATGAAATTCAGATAATAGTTTGTCGGTAAATGAAATTATATTGATTGCCACTTGAAAATATATCGACTTACCGACAAAGAACGACATCAGTAACAATATATAAATAAAGGAAGACTACATGAATTTCACATAGTCTCCCCTATACTATCCAACTTCTTTTTCTCGCTTCGCCCGTTCTTTAGCGCTCCATTTAAATATCTTATCTAATAGAGAGTATATTCTCCCGGACTCTTTCGTTAATAACGGGCCTAACGATGCTAATATTAAAACGTACAGTGCAGAGAACGGTTTAATCGCTGCCATTAAGCCACCCGCAATTCCAATATTCGCGACAATAATGGAGAATTCACCTCGTGATACAAGCGTTAAACCAATATTCGTAGACGCCTTATAGGATAATCCAGCTTTACGCCCTGCAAACATTCCAGCTGTAAAATTACCGATGAGAGTAATGAAAACTGCTCCTAATGCCAGCCACACTGCTCCTCCAAGCGAAAACGGATCTATACTTAAACCGAAGCTGAAAAAGAATATAGCTCCAAAGAAATCACGAAACGGGACGACGAGATGCTCGATCCGGTCACTATGCTCTGTTTCAGAAAAGACGAGCCCTAATAATAACGCTCCAATTGCCTCAGCGACATGAATCGTTTCTGAAAATCCAGCCACAAAGAATAAAATAGCGAATATTACGATAATAAAAATTTCATTGGACGAAATATCTAATACTTTATTTAGGAACGGCGTAGCTTTTCTAGCGATTACAAAGAATAGTAGCATATACCCTACTGCGATTAACACCGACGTAAGGGCACCTATAAATGATGTTGCACCTCCGAGTACTAATCCTGAAACAACTGACAAATATACAGCTAAAAAGATATCATCAAACATAATGATTCCTAAAATTAGTTCAGTCTCTTTATTACCAGATCTTCTTAAATCAACAATTACTTTCGCTACAATTGCACTCGATGAAATTGTAATGATTCCAGCAATAATTAACGTTTCTAACAAGGGGAAGCCCATCACATATCCATAAAGCAAACCTAATATAAAATTAAGCAATATATGAACACTACCCCCAAAAGCAATCGACTTTCCTGATTTAATTAATTTTTTTATTGAGAATTCTAAGCCTAAGTAGAATAAGAGGAATATGACGCCAACACGGCCGAGGAAGGAAATAACTTCTCCGCTTTCAATAAACCTTAAATCGATAAGTCCTAAATCTGGGGCATGAGGCCCCACTAACATACCGAGTATAATGAGAAACGGAATAATCGAGAACTTTAACTTCGCAGCAAGGATAGCTGCAAAAGCTACTAATACTAACGCAGTTCCAACTTCAAAGATTAAAGTATCCATCGATTAGGAATCACCTCCTGCTGAAAGCAATTCATTAATAATTCTTTTCACTTCATGTCTTTCACCCGATAATACGAGCATATCACCAGCTTCAATAATAGAGTCTGGACCTGGATTGAAAAATTTCTTCATATTCTTTTTCAAAATAGCAATGATTGTTACGTTATATGTTTTTCGAACACTTAAACTGCCAATTGTTTTTTGCACAACTGGTGCGTTATTTTCTACTTTAAACCATTCAATTGATAACCCTTCAAAAGCCATCTCAATTGTGTCTAAAGCTTGTGGTCTATATACCATTCCGCCTAATATAGCCGCAATTTGTCTTGCTTCAGAATCACGAAGAGAAATACTTGAAATACTCTCATCGTGATCCGCATCAAAATGATACATTTCTCTTCGGCCATCATCATGAATAACGATAACCATTTTTTCATTACCCTTTGTTATAACTTCAAATTTACATCCAATGCCCGGTAGTTCACTCTCTCTAATATTCATATTCCCGCCTCCTAAAATTTTTTAGTTACGGCTCTTCCCTTTTTACAAATCTACATCAATCTCTGTCTTAAACTTTTCATCTTTCGAGATTCCTAAATACTTTAATGTTTCTGACGGAGTCGCGTGATGGAAATGTTTTTGCAACAGTGCGATTGCTATTCCTCTTTTATATGCATGAAATCCAAATGTTTTTCGCATTGAGTTCGTTCCAATCTTACCAAGTATTCCGACCGCTTCAGCTGCGCTATGGATAACACGATACGCTTGTTGGCGTGAGATTGAATTTGTTGTTTTGTTCGATTGAAATACGTAGTTTTCTCTTTGAATATCAAAAGATTGTACGTACGCTAAAAGTGCCTCTTTGACTTTTGTATTTAAATAAATATCTTGTTTAAACTTTTCATCTTTCACAGGAAGAGAATAAAAATCTTTAACAGTTCTATCTTCATTTAATACATCTTCAAATTTAATACTTAATAGCTCAGTAATTTTTAATCCAGTGTTAATCCCAATAACAAATAAAAGATAATCTCGCTGCGAGTGCTCTTTTAAATATTTTTTCATAGCCTCAATTTGGCTTATATCTTTTAATGCCTCTACAACTTCCATACATGTATTCTCCTCATCTTATGAACGGTAATTTTCTTATCATGTTGTCCATTTTACCTTATCATGCTATGGGATTTCCATGTCTTATCCATTATTTTTACAATATACTTCTGTGGTCTCGGCAATTTTTAATGTGGAAACTTACGATTGTACAAATACGGTGTGGTTAGAAAAAAGTGTGGGGATAAAAGGTTCAGCTTCTTTCTACAGATCGGATTCCTCCTTTCCTTATCCAGCTGCTTCTACTTTTATTTTATGTTACTTATTTATATTATATTGTATATTTCAGTAACATTAAAGTGTTTTTTCTGAAAATAATAAAAACCGAGCAGTTTCGCTCGGTTTTTTATTAATCTTCCTTAGGAAGAACAATTCCTTTATACAATTGAACTGTAATGAAGTAATAAATCGTGTAAATAACTACGAAAATTACAATTGGTACCCAAATACGGAAGTACGGATCGATTAAAATAAATCCGAAAATATTCATACCGACTAATACGTGAGCAATACCTACAATTGCTGGGAATAAGAATACTAAGAATAATTCTTTATAAATTGATTTTGTTAATAATTCACGGCGCACACCGATTTTACGAAGCATTTGATAACGCGTAATATCTTTTGATGCACCAGAAAGAATTTTAAACATTAAACAACTTGCCATCATTGCTAAGAAAGCAATTCCAAGGAAGAATCCCATAAACACTGTTCCGCTCGCAACGCCGTAGAACATGTCGTAAGCTTGATATTTACTATCTAATCTTTCAGATGCTACATTTTTATATTTATCTAGTTGCAACTCGTCAAGTTTTTTCCATTCTTTTGTGTGTGCTTCAAAATCATCTGTTTTTCCAGTAAATACGATTCCTTCTTTACCATTTACAGTATCGTACATTTTTTGATCTACAATTTTAATTGCATGATCTTCATGTACGTAGAATGGCTGGATTGTTCTGAAAGCCTCGTCCCATTCTTGTGGAAGTTCTTTAGCGTTCGCATCTTTTTCATTCATTTCTCTAGAAACTGCACCTACTGGTAGTTCCTCTGAAACTTTTTTCGTTTTCACTAAATCCTTCATCGACTTCATGTTTTCCATATCTTTTACTAAAGGACGATTTTTCTCTAAATCCTCTTTTACATAGTAAACGTATTTATCATCGACTTTGTAACGATATTCGCTTTTCTCTTTAAATGTAATACCGTCTAAAATTTTCTTTTCTTCAGCAGTTGGATTATGAACTACTGAATCATATATTACGAAACCATCAACCATTTTTATAACGTTATTTTTAAACGCCATACCACCTGAAATCGCACCGGCTCCAAGAGCAACTAACATCGCTACCGTAGCAAGAACCTTTGTTAAACTATTAATACGGAAGTTTAATTGTGCAAATGTAAAAGCGTTAAGTCCTTTTTCACTACGCTTTTTATTGCTCTTTAACTTTTTAATAATAACAGGAAGAAGTGATCCAAATAGCATGTAAGTACCAGCTGTTGTTGTAATTAATGCAATAAGGATTCCCATTTCTCTTAGTTTTTCCATGTAAATCATTGATGCATAGCCAATTCCTAATAAAATAACCGCTAGGAATGCAACTAAACCTGTCATTTTTCCTTTTACTGCAACACGCTCTGTTTGTGCATCTGCATGTACAAGTTGCAGTACAGAAATACGTGATAACTTAATACTATTCATAATTGCTGATAGTACAAATAATGCAAAGAAGAAAATATAAGTAACAGTCATAGATGGAAGGTAAAATGCTTTATAACCTTCACCAGCAAATTCTAATTGTTTCATTAATAACTGCCCGATACCTTCTGCAAGTCCTACACCAACTGTAATACCAATCGCAAGAGATGCAGCACCTAATACAATCGTTTCAATAAACATAAGTAATGTAACTTTATGCTTTTTTGCTCCTAACATCATATACATACCAAACTCTTTTTGACGAAGAGATAGTAAGAAAGAGTTCGCATACAAAATATAGAAGAACGTTATAATAGCTAGTAAAAATGAACCTGCTTGGAATACAAATCCAATTTGACCAATAGTAGAATTTTCCTTAAGGAAGGCTTCGTTTAACGCTAATGTTTGGAACATATAAAAAATTGAAATGGACATGACAAGACCAACAAGTAAGACGATATAATCTTTCAGCTTACTTTTTAGCCCTGACATGGAAAGTTTAAATAACATGCCCTAGACCTCCTTTCTTATGCTTTTTGTGTGCCTAAGTCTGCAAGCACATCTAAAATTTCTTTATAAAACTCTTCACGTGTACCGCCTCGATGAATTTCTTTATATAGCTCACCATCTTGAATAAATAAAATACGCTGACAGTAACTTGCACTATACGGATCATGTGTAACCATCATAATAGATACGCCTTGATCTTTATTTAAGTTTGTCATCGCATCAAGTAAACTCGCTGCATTTTTAGAATCAAGCGCTCCTGTTGGCTCGTCCCCTAAAATAATTGCAGGTTCATGTACTAAAGCGCGCGCTGCTGCTGAACGTTGTTTCTGTCCACCAGATACTTCAGATGGGTATTTTTGAAGAATAGCTGAAATGCCTAACATATCTGCTACTTTTTCTACTTTCGGTCCAATGTTACGTGATGAAACACCTTGAAGTGAAAGTGGAAGTGCAATGTTTTCATAAATAGATAAGTTTTCTAATAAATTAAAGTCTTGGAAGATGAATCCTAATTTTTGTGAACGGAAATCAGAAAGCTCACCTTGCTTCATTTTCGTAATATCCGTACCCGCAATCTCAACAACACCGCCCGTTGCTTTATCTAACGTTGAAATTACATTTAATAATGTCGTTTTACCAGAACCAGATGGTCCCATAATTCCAACAAACTCACCCTCTTGAATTGAGAATGAAACACCTTTTAATGCGTGTGATTGGTTCTCACCTTTTTTACCGTACACTTTTTGAACGTTTTTTACGTCTACAACTGGTTTCGTCATATATATCCTCCTACGCTTGTTTTTCCATTACCTATTTTGCGCCTTTTGGAGAGGAACTGCTATTTGTTAACATTACATTTACCTTACACTTTTGTAATATAAAAAAGGGGTGCTTGTAAGCTTAGCTTTTATCCTTTTAAAACAAATTCATTTTCTTCATTAGTAGATAAAATTCCATTAGCGATTTACCGCAAAAAGCTGACAAAAAAATAGACTGTTCCACAAAAGGAACAGCCCACTTCTCTCTTTATTTCTTTAAAGGTGTTACCGTCCAATACGTAATAACACGCCAAATCCATTCTAGTGGACCCATTTTAAAGTTTTTCATCCAAATTACACTAAACACAATTTGAATTGCATAAATTGCGATACACACATATAACGTCTGCATGTACGTTAAGTTTCCTGCAAAGTTAAATACACTTCCTGCAATTAAAATCATTGCAGTTTGTCCAATATAATTCGTTAAAGCCATACGACCATAGTACTTCAGTGGTGCTAGCAATGTTTGAACTGGTTTTAATTGAAGTAGTAAAATTAATGCTCCAACATAGAAAGCTGAAATAATTGTTCCAACTGTAATACCAATTTTTAAGAATTGGCTTGCAGCATCCATTGTCCCATCCTCATTCTCAAGTATCATATTTACAAATGGAGCAGCAGGGACGTGCCCATATTGATACCATAAAGCTACAACACTTAAAACAAACATAATGCCTGTAAAAATAGCTACTTGCTTTATTTTCGCTGAAAGATTTTCAAATACTTTATACTGCCCTGCAGCAAGCCCTAATAAAATTAAACTTAGCGGCAGAAATTCTTTCGCAGCAAGTACACTAAAGGTAATTGTCAAAATAAGACCGATTACTAAGTTCACTTCTTTTTTCGCTTTATAAAACGGTAAAACGATTAATCCGTAAATTGCATATAGCGTTAACGCTTCTCCAGGTTGAAACATTTGATGAATGTAGCCAAAAATAAATAGCGCAACTACACGGCGTAAAAATAAAACATATCCATTTTTCCCCTTCGCAATCGCTCTAGAGATAAAGATATAGAATCCCACTCCAAATAAGAATGAGAAGATTGAAAAGAAACGACCTTCTACAAATAAGTATAGAAATCTTTGATAACTTGCATCCACTGTATTAGGATCTGGAGTTTTAATATTAAGTAGTGCGAGAATATTTACTAAAATAATCCCCAGTAGTGCGAAGCCACGAATATAATCTAACTCATCAATTCGTTTGTTTGTAACATTGTTCCCCATAAAGCAACTCCTTGTATAAAATTTAATCCTTCCTTACTCTACTGGAGAAGTGGGCTTATAACTATCGACAAACCTTACAGGAATCTTACATTATTGTAATATAATAAAATGAAGCTTTAATCAACCCTCACCAATCGGGCGTTTATGGGCAGCCCGACTCCCATCTAACTTCTTTGCTCCAGTCGAATTTTGAGGTGGGAGTCTTACTGCCCACAAATAGCGGGATAAAATAAAACCAGGTCATATTGCGACCTGGTTTACTCTGATTGCTTTGATCTTTGAGGTTGTCCTTTTTTACTGTTACGCTGTTTCACTTGCACAACTGGATCAAGTTCATTTGAAAATTCAGCGTTATGTCCATTTTGCGTTTTTTGTTCTGGATTATTTTGATCTGAACGTTTTGCCATAACATTCACTCCTTATTAGTGCGGTGTAATAATCATTTGATGTTGCAATTGGCGAATTGCCATACGTGCTCTATTTAACTGCTCACGTTGCTCATCATTCGCATGTTGCTGCATAGTTTGTAAGTCATTATATGCTTGTTCTAATTGTAACTGCGCATCCGAATACTCCATCGTATTGTAATGCTCTTGTCTCATACCTTGGTCTAATTGTTCTTTCGCATATTCCACCGCTTGTTCAGCTTGTGTAATATACGATTCAAGTGATTGACGCTCTGCCATAATTGTCCCTCCTTGCTTCAATTCCTCTTTAGTGTGTCCCTTCCATCTGAACCTTATGAGTATGTTATAATGGATTTTATTTGTTTCATTTTGACTCGTCTTAGGAGGGAAAGTAATGAAGGTTCAAAACCCTTTTCCATATACAAACGACAATAAACGTTATCATACATGGAATTACCATTTACGAAATGAATTTGGTGAAAAAATCTTTAAAGTTTCATTAGATGCTGGCTTCGATTGCCCGAACCGTGACGGTACAGTTGCTTATGGTGGCTGTACATTTTGCAGTGCTGCTGGATCTGGTGACTTCGCTGGCGATCGCCGCGATGATGTTATAACGCAATATCATGAAATGAAAGAAAAAATGCACTCAAAGTGGAAAGATGGAAAGTGTATCGCTTATTTCCAGGCGTACACAAATACACATGCACCACTTGAAGTGTTAAAAGAAAAATTCGAACCACTTTTAGCAGAAAAAGACGTTGTCGGTCTTTCTATCGCAACTCGTCCAGATTGTTTACCGGACGATGTCATTGAATACTTAGCGGACTTAAATAAACGCACGTATCTTTGGGTTGAACTCGGATTGCAAACTGTCCATGAACGTACTGCAAATCTGATTAACCGTGCTCACGATTATCCATCTTACGTTGAAGGTGTAAATAAATTACGCAAACACGGCATTAGAGTTTGCTCTCATATTATTAACGGTCTTCCACTTGAAGATTACGACATGATGATGGAAACAGCTCGTGAAGTAGCGAAGCTTGACGTACAAGGAATTAAAATTCATTTACTCCATTTATTAAAAGGAACGCCAATGGTGAAGCAATATGAAAAAGGACAACTAGAATTCCTTTCTCTTGAAGATTACGTAAGTCTCGTTGTTGACCAACTTGAAATTATTCCAGAAGATGTAATTGTGCACCGTATCACAGGTGACGGCCCACCTGATTTAATGATCGGTCCGATGTGGAGCTTAAATAAATGGGAAGTATTAAATTCCATCGATGCAGAATTTGTACGCCGCGGAAGCTGGCAAGGAAAATATGCAAATGAGGAGAAACAAAAATGAAATTAGAACGTGTATTACCGTTTGCTCGCTCGCTTCTGCAAACGGCAGTAAAAGAAGGCGATTACGCTGTAGATGCAACTTTAGGCAATGGGCATGACACTTGCTTCCTAGCTGAAATCGTTGGAGATAACGGAAAAGTATTTGGATTTGATATTCAAAAAGAGGCAATTGAAAGCTCAACAACTCGTCTAAAAGAAAAAGAACTTTTCGAACGTACTGTTTTAGTTCATGATAGTCACGATACACTTCTATCCGTATTACCAGAAGATGCAAAAGGAAAAGTAACAGGCGCAATTTTTAACTTAGGTTACCTTCCAGGCGGAGACAAGCATATCGTTACAAAACCGAACTCAACAATCTCAGCGATCGAACAATTATTAGAAGTAATGGCGCCTGAAGGTATCATCGTCCTTGTTATTTACCACGGACATCCAGAAGGACAAGTAGAACGCGACGCTGTACTTAAATTTGCCGATGAACTAGACCAAAAACAAGCACACGTACTGCGATACGGCTTCATTAACCAGCAAAATAACCCGCCATTTATTGTGGCGATCGAGAAACGATAATATATCGACAATTCGACAAAACATAACAAAAAAAGACGTGCACTCATTGCACGTCTTTTTGTTATTCTCCTATATAATGGATATATACACTATTTAAAGAAAGAAGGATAGAACTTTGCTAGTAGAACTACGGGGAATTCAAAAGAAGTATGGCAAATCACTTATACTAGACAACATTGATTTATCCATTCCAGAAGGAGAAGCGCTCGCCATTGTTGGCGGGAACGGGACTGGAAAAAGTACTCTACTCAAAATAATTGCAGGTTTTATTTCACCTACAGCAGGGACACTTCAAAGAAAAGAACATATACAAATCGGCTATGTACCTGAACATTTTCCTGAAGGAATTCGTTTTACATTAGAGGATTATTTATATCATCTCGGCCACATTCATGGTTTATCAACAAAATATTTAAAAGATAAAATTCCGATGCTTCTAGAATCTTTTCATTTACATCATGCAAGACATTCCGTTGTACGAAACTTTTCAAAAGGTATGAAACAAAAAACAGGCATTATGCAAGCATTACTTACGGACGTACATTTATTAATTTTAGACGAACCGCTTTCTGGGCTCGATCCTAACTCTCAGCAAGAATTAGAACATATTTTACTCTCATTAAAACAGCAAGGCATATCTGTACTCTTCACATGTCATGAAAAACAACTACTAGAAAACCTCGCCGATAAAATCGTGACGTTAGCAAATCATACAATCATAGCAGATACCTTTGTACAAAAAGGGGCAGAACAAGTCTATATTGAAGCAATCGTTCACGACACATTTTCAGCGATAGAACTACGGAAACAATTAGGTTTTATACACGTTACATACAATTCAAATCAAAACCTTATTCAATTACAAATCGAAAAGGAATATACAAACGAAATGCTTCAGTTTTTATTACATAAAAAAGCATCTATCACACTGCTACAACCTAACTTTTAAATCGAAAGAAGGTTTATTATGTTTGCGCTTATTCGTTACCATTTTCTCGACTATACAAAATCGTATAAGTACATCCCTCCTATTGCGATGTACTTTGTGAGCTTGCTTTTTGTATATACATATAAACCGACTCCTATTGTACCGACATATTTAGAAACAGCACTCGCACTTTATTTATTATCTGCCTGGATTGCAGTCACAATTTTTCATACCGAAGACCCTGTACAAGAGCAAATCACTATTTCACACACAAATAATATTTCCACATTATATGTTGGTAAATATATTACGGCTCTTCTCATTTGTACTGTGTTATCTTTTATATCCGTAATCTATCCCATTATTTTGCAAATGTTTAATGAAAAAATGACAGTTTCTTTATTTCTAGTCGGATTTCTCGCTCACATGTCTTTCTCTATACTAGGAATTTCAATCGCAACATTATTTACTAGAAATATGATTCAAAAAGCAGGCACTGCTTGGCTTAGCCTTACATTTATATTGCTTATAACGATTGTATCTATCCGGTTTAAAAAAGAGTTACTATGGTTTTTACCACCTGTCGAAAGCTTTCTAATGCTTGGACAATACAAATATAATTTACTGACTCACACTCTATGGCTTACAGCTTGGGCTATCGTATATTCATTTTTATTATTTACCTTATTTCTTTTTATCGTTCGCAAAAAACGTTTTTAATTACATATTAAAGGAGACGAAACAATGATCGGAATACTAGCAGGAATGGGGCCAAAATCAACTGGACCATTCGTCGATACAGTTGTAGCAAGGTGCCAAACAATATACGGAGCAAAGCATGATATGGACTTTCCTCATATGATGATTTATTCTTGTCCAACGCCCTTTTACATGGATCGCCCTATTGAACATGCGGCGATGAAAAAAGCAATTATTGAAGGGGCACAAAAACTTGAAAGTACTGGCGTAGAATTTATCGCTATGCCGTGTAATACGGCGCATCTTTATTTTGAAGAATTACAGCGTTCTCTTTCTATCCCAATTTTAAATATAGTCGATGAAACGTTAAAAGCAATTCCTGAAAATACAAAAAGAGTCGCTCTTCTCGCAACAGAAGCAACTGTTCAAGCTGTGATTTACCAAGACGGCATTGCAAAGCGTAATATAGAGTACATTCACCATGAAAAATGGCAAGAAATGATTAATCAAATTATTACTTGTATTAAATCTGGAGAAATTGAAGAAGCTCGTGAATTGTGGAATACACTCGTTTTACAATTGCGAGTTGAAGTTGATACCGCTATTATTGCATGTACTGATTTGAATGTAGTCGCGAGTGAGAATTTTGTCGATTCCGCTCAATGTCTTGCTGAAGCGGTTGTTAGAATGTATGTAGAAAATATAAGGAGGTCCAAATGAATATACCTTTTGAAATGGGATACACATTTGATGAAAATCTTAGAGAAAAACCTATATCCCTTGCTGAAATGAAGCAAGGGATTGTATTTTTGAAAGAGCATTTACATAAAGGACCGTTATATGGAAAAAACTGCGGATTAATCGGTGTTTATGAACGAATCGCTGGCAACCTTTCTGACAGTAAGTATTACTTACAGGAGGCGATTGAATATTACACACAAACAGACAACATCCAAGGGATTTTTATTAACAAACTTCGTCTCGCACATACATATCATTTGGAAAGAAAATTTCCTGCTGCAAATGTACTCTTTATCGAACTTCTACAAACACTACCCGACTTACCTAATTATGAGGACTTCTTCTACCAACATTACGGAAAAAGTAAATTGGATGAAGGCGACTTCCACACCGCCCTTACTTATTTTCAAAAGGCACTTCAAATCAGGATACAAAAAGGAAATGAAGAGCTGATTCACTCAACTAAGCTTTGTATTACGTATTGTATGTCTCGCCGATAAAAATCCCCAAAACTTTTAACTTTCTTCACAATTCTTTCAAAGTATCCACACTTAATCTCGCTATATTAAATAAGTAGTTTATTCATATAGGGAAGGTTAGGGGAACTGAAAGTATGAAACAAAATCGTTCGCTTCATTATATTTTTTGGCGTTGGCATTTTTATGCTGGACTTTTTATTACGCCGCTTCTTATTACTTTGTCACTGAGCGGAATTGGGTATTTATTTCGGGAAGAAGTTGAGGATTTCATCTATAAAGATTTATATTTCGGGAAGAGCACCCAAACAGAATCTATTTCGATGTCTGATTCGCTTTTCTTAACAGAGAAAAAATATCCACATTATAGCGTGGCGAAAATTAGTGAGTTTAATGGGGATTATAATACGAGACTTACGATTGCAAATGAATATACTGGGCAACAAAAATATGTGTATTTAGATAGTAATAATCAAATTGTTGGGGATCAAAACGCAAGTGAAACGTTTGCCAATATAATGAGGGAATTACATAGTTCTCTTTTAGTTGGTGGCACTGTCGTCAACTATACTGTAGAACTTGCGGCATGCTGGACAATCTTTTTAATCGTAACCGGATTGTACATGAGTATACGCCAATTCAAAAACACACCATCATCCAATAAGCGAGAAAAAGCAAAAAGACGTCATTCTATTATCGGTATTATATTTACAATTCCTCTCTTTTTGCTAGTCGCATCTGGATTGCCGTGGTCAGGATTTATGGGGAACCAAATTTATAAAATTGCATCTTCTAATGAATCACTCGGATATCCAAAATTGTACATGGCACCGCCTGAATCAAAGGTAAAAGAATTGCCGTGGGCAACAAGAAAAGAAGCTCCGCCTGAATCGAATTCAAATGAGCCGAAAGCAATTTCTGTCGATGAATTACAAAAAGGAATTGAAATAAAGAAGCCATATGTTATTTCACTACCAGCTGATCCGAAAGGTGTATTTACTATTTCGAAATCGAGCGGTTCTGGTATTACAGGTATGCATGTTGCACCAAATGAAGAAATAACAGCTTACTTTGATCAATATAGCGGGGAACTCATTTCAAAAACGGACTATCGTGATTATGGATTACTTGCACAATGGTTCACTTACGGTATCCCGCTTCACGAAGGACATTTATTCGGATGGCCAAATAAAATATTGTGCTTACTAACAACCTTATCTTTATTACTTCTCATTTATTACGGAGTAAAAATGTGGTTAGCAAGAAAGCCAAAAGGAAAATTAGCAGCACCTCCAAAGCAAAGAGATAAGAAAAGCACATTCATTTTCTTTATCATGATGGTTATATTAGGCGCTGTCATGCCTTTATTCGGACTATCTGTTTTAGTTATTTTTGTGATTGAACTTCTTATATATGTATTTTCAAAAATACGATCATAATAAAAAGAAAACCACTCTATATGAGTGGTTTTCTTCATCACTGCGCCATTTTCTTTCGGTACATCTTCCCGTTCCAATAGAAGAATCGTGAAGTGAGCCCTCCGTATTTTACAATGCGCCGTGCCATTTTGTGCATATTCTTTTGCGCTGATACTTTTTGATCTGATAAATAAATACCAAGTAACCCTCGGCTTATGAGACGATGAAACTTCGCATGTGGCAAATCACCAATGCTCTTCTCTGCTTCTTCTACAAAATGTTTCATACGATCTAATATAGCTTGCTCGTTTTCATAATAACTACAGAAATTCAAATCTCCGCCTATACGGTCTTCTTCTTGATCGATGAAATAATCAAGTAAAATGTGAAGTCCTTGTACGTAAGGGAAATATCCTTGTCTAATTTTCGCAATATCTTCATCATGTAATTCATCATGAAATGCATATGCTACAAGACAGAAAATCCCAAGCGTAGAACCAGCACATGCTGAAAATTCAAACCAGCTCATTTCAGGTAAGTTTTCTTTATGCGCTTCAAACCATGTTTGTAAGCGTGGTTCTCTTTCTTCTAACTTTACGTGTTTATGAATTTGCAAATCACAATAATAACAAGCAAGTTCATGAAGAACAGGAGCAATTTTATCATAGTGCTTCGTTTTCTTTAAAACATCTTGGCATGTTTCAACAAGTTCATCTAAATAACCACCATCATCTTGATCATCACGGTAACGATAATAATTACCGCCCCCTTCCACCTCAGGGCTTAATGCCATTATCATCGACTCATGAAGAGCCGCAAAGTCTTTTGGATCAAGTGATGTACTACGGTCACATAAATTATCTAAGTAATCGCTAATCGTTTGATACGCTACGATAAAACGAATACATTCCTCTCGGTGTTCATTCGCTAATAGCGCTAAAATGCCACCGCCTTCGCAATGAAACGTTTTATTCTCAATACTTGCGATTGCCTGACTATGAAGCTCATCATTCGGAATATGGTAGGCACGCTCTTTCCACATCGCTAGCTCATGGTGTACAACCGGAAACACATCACGGTATACTTTCGCCATGAGCGTTATGGGATTACTCGGTACGTTCACTTCTTCCTTCATCTCCTCTATTAAATGTACAAATAATGATTTATTTGTTTGTTTTTACTATATTATTGACATGCATTTCAGTAAATGACTGAATATAATTCAAAATTTCATCACGCTCATACTCATTTAATAACTCGTGATAACAATTCGGCCATTCTTTATAAGCCTTATCACTTATTTTAACATTATCAAACCATGTACGGACACGTATTTTATCTACAAGTTTATCCTCACATGCCTGCATTAGCAAGAGCGGAACATCTGGAAACTTATCTATTTTCTCATGAGCAATCTCGATAGACTTAATCAACTCACTATACCAACGTACTGATACTTTGCGCAAGAACAATGAATCATTTTCCATCGCATCTCTCACTTCATGATTGCGTGTTGACATTTCTACAGTGAGATTTGTTACAAATTGTAACTTCGGGGCAACGACATTTAATATTTTCGAAGCAGCACGAAGCGGAGCGGAAGGTGCAGCTAATACTCCTAAACAAGGCGAACTTAGTACAATCCCGTCTATGTCCTCTCTTTTCGTTTCTTGCATCATACGAATAACGACAAGTCCTCCCATACTATGACCAAATAAAAAAATGGGCAATCTATACTTTCTTGCTTCTTTCACCCATAACTTTATTTCCTCTATGTATTCATCAAATGAATCGATATGTCCTCTATTTCTTGAAGTTGTTCCGTGTGCTGGAAGATCGCCCATAACGACGTGATAACCGATATGATTCCACATTTCTGCAACCGCTTCATAACGCCCGTGATATTCCATAGCACCATGCACGATAATAATGACAGCTTTCGCTTCTTCCGCTTCATAGTTCCACATACGAAACTCCTCCATTTCACTCTTTTTCATAATTTGATACACTAAAACTAGTCTCTAGGAAAGGAAGGCTTTACATGATATATCCTTATAAAGAAAAAAATCCGAAAATTGCGAGTAGTGCCTTTATCGCTGACTATGTTACCATTACAGGTGATGTGACAATTGGCGAGGAATCAAGTATTTGGTTTAATACAGTCATCCGTGGTGATGTATCACCGACAATAATTGGTGACAGAGTAAATGTACAAGATCAATGTACACTCCACCAAAGCCCGCAGTATCCTCTTACTTTAGAAGACGACGTTACAGTTGGGCATCAAGTTATTTTACATAGCTGTCATATTAAAAAAGATGCTTTAATTGGAATGGGTTCTATTATATTAGATGGTGCTGAAATTGGTGAAGGAGCCTTTATCGGTGCTGGAAGCCTCGTTTCACAAGGAAAGAAAATTCCACCGAATACGTTAGCTTTCGGTCGTCCTGCGAAAGTCGTTCGTGAATTAACAGAGGAAGACCGCAAAGACATGGAACGAATTCGCACACAATATGTTGAAAAAGGTCAGTACTATAAATCATTACAAAAATAATTTTACCGCTGCCATAAGATTGGCAGCTTTTTTTATAAAGTGAAACTTTAATCAGTGGGGGTTTTGTTCATCCCCACTGATTATTAGCCTTCACCAATCAGGCGTTTACGGGCAGCCCGACTCCCACCTAACTTTTTTGCTCCAGCCGAACTTTGAGGTGGGAGTCTCACTGTCCGTTAATGCGAGATAAAAAACTAACTTTTTCTTTACAAAACCTTATTATTACCTCAATAAAATCTTATTAAAATAGAAGCTAATATCTCCATATATATGTAAACGAGGGAGGAGAATTTTCATGAAGGTCAGTGGATTATATAAAATAGAATGTTTCATTTTTAAAGGAATTAATCGCTACTTTGATCAAAAAACATTAAACATCTTTTTCAGCAATATTACCCATATCGGTGGTGCTACATTCTCCATTGCACTCACACTTTTCTTTTTAATTTTTGCAAAAGGGACTTTGCACCAAGCTGCAATTGCAACTGCTATTTCTTTAACAATTAGCCATATGCCTGTGCAAATATTAAAAAGGTGGTATCCACGAAAGCGTCCTTATTTAACAATTCAGGATGCCAAATATCCAGTTCACCCATTAAAAGACCACTCTTTCCCGTCTGGTCATACAACGGCTGTTTTCTCTGTCTTCATTCCATTTATTTGCTATAATCCAAGCTTACTTGTTTTTCTATTACCATTAGCATTATGCGTCGGTATTTCTCGTATTTATTTAGGGCTTCACTATCCGTCAGATGTATTCGTCGGTATGTGCCTCGGCACTTGCTCTGGCATCATCTCTTTTTATCAATTCATCCCACTTTTCACATAAAGGAGTGATATGATGAGAGTCGCCATATTTACCGATACTTTTACACCACAAGTGAACGGGGTTGCGAAAACGTTAGAACGGTTAACACGTTATTTTCAGAAAGAAAATATCGCCTATTCTGTTTTCGCCCCTCAGCATACGACTGAAGATAATTTCGTAGCGAATGTGAACAAAATGAGAAGTATCCCGTTAACAATATTATATCCAGAATGTCGCTTTTCTTTTCCTACTCCGCGTATTAAACGGGAACTTCTTGCCTTTAAACCTGATATCATTCACATTGCCACACCTTTCAACATGGGACTTTGTGGATTGTATTATGCAAAAAAGTTAAACATCCCGGTTGTCGGTTCTTATCATACTGATTTCGATTCCTATTTACGCTATTACAAAATCGAATTTCTCTCCAATATGCTTTGGAACTATTTAAAATGGTTTCATAGTCATATGCAAAAAAATTTCGTTCCATCCTCTGAAACATTACATCAATTAAAAAACAAAGGATTTCAGGCCCTCTCTATATGGGGACGGGGTGTAGATTGCACACTCTTTCATCCTTCTTACAATACAGACCTATTCCGAAAAAAATATAATATTACAGCGAAGTACATTCTTTCCTATATTGGAAGAATTGCTCCTGAAAAAGATATAGATACATTGCAAGATCTTATTGTTAAAACTACACATGCTCGGAGCGATATTCATTGGCTCCTCGCTGGAGACGGCCCTCTTGCAAAAACTTTGCGTGAAAATGTGCCAAAAACAAATGTAACTTTTACTGGATATTTACAAGGTGAAGATTTAGCTGAAGCCTACGCTTCCTCTGATCTAATGGTATTTCCATCTGCTACTGAAACATTTGGGAACGTCGTACTGGAATCACTCGCATGTGGTACACCTGTTATTGGTGCAAATAGTGGCGGAGTTAAAAATATTATTACAGATGAAAAAACGGGAGTTCTATGCGAACCTAAAAATGAAGACTCATTTTTATCATCTATTTATGGTTTGTTAAATAATGAAGAAATGCGGATACAAATGAGCCTAGATGCTCACTCCTACGCTACTACACAAAACTGGGATGAAATTTTCAATAATTTACTCATGCACTATAATGATGTTATTCAAAGTCGAAATGCGGAAATGCTAGCTTAAATTCAACTTAAGTATTATCAATTTGCAAGTGAAACTTCTATATTGTACAAAATATAGGAAAAGAGGTCATCCTTCGTAGTATGACCTCTCTTTATCTTTCGCTTTTATTTCACGTCTAAATTGTTACATAGATATAATGGATAACATTTGAACTTATTTTTCTTTACCTTTTGTCTGAGCCGCATCGAATGTCCAATTCAATTTCAATGTATCTCCTTGGAATACGTTTTGATCTTCCCCATTATCTTCAAATATGAATTTCACATAGAAAGTGTCATCTTTGCCTGGAGCAAGTCCATTTCCTTCCCAATTTACGACACCTTTTTGGACAAGATCAGGAAAGTTGCCATCAGCAGTTGCTTGTTTCAACTCAGATAAAGTAGTTTCCCATACAGGAACTGTGTTTTTGTCTATGTTCCATAAAAACTCCACTTTGACATAATCACCGAAATCAGCATTTCCATTATCGCCTTTTGCATCTGTTACAGTGTAATCAGTAAGAAGATGAACGTCCTTAATTTTCAAAGTACCGCTGTTGATTAAGTGGAAATCGCGTTCTATTTGATCACCTGGTTTAATTTTGTCAACATCGATGATAACTTGTGGATCAATGCTCAAATCTAACGTACCAGCCGCAAATGTGTTTTCTGATATTTCTTTATCACTGAAGTATGCAAACGTTCCGCCTCCAATTAAAGATAAACCAAGAACTGCAGATGCAACACCCATACCAAGTTTTTTCTTAAGATTCATTTTAATAATCCCCCTATTTTTATAATATTTAAACCATCCCAAAGCTGATAAGTCTATATGAGGTAAAAACGAATTGTTTCCTTATTTGATGCCTTTTAGGTGGCCACTAAGTTCTTAATAAAGAACTTAGTGTTTTATTTAAGAGCGACTATCGATATTTGCAGAAGACGAAATTTCTCCCTCTTTTATCAACAGCCGCTCCTAAGACACCTTCTTTTTATCCCGCTATTTGCCGGGCAGTAAAACTCCCACCTCAAAATTCGGCTAGGGCAAAGAAGTTAGGTGGGAGTCAGGATTCCCGTAAACGCCCGATTGGTTCAACTAATAATCAGTGAGGGATGAACACCCCCCACTGATTAAAGTTTCACTTTATTTCTTCGGCTCTAAACCAATCTGACGTAGGAAATCTACCAGTCCTTTTTTACCAATTGTTTCTTTTGGCTTAACTACTTCTGGAACACCGACTTCTTTTTGCAAGAAGTTTTTCTCAATGAAGCGGACATCTGTCTCGTTCACAACACCATCTTGATTGATGTCTTGCGGCACGATAGATGCATCCTCCTTGCCGTATACCTCAACTACGCTTTGCATATCGCGAATGTCAATCAATCTGTCACCATTTACGTCCCCTGCAAGATTTTTAGCACCTATTCTAACATTTTGCCCGCGCAGCTCATCTCCTACAAAATACCCCGGAATGAATTTTTTCATCGCTTTGAGATGTCCTGGAACATCAATAACAACTGTGTATGCTTCAGTAGAAGCTGGGATGCCTTTGATCTCGTAGGTTCCTTGTTTATCAATCGTTCCTTTATATTTTTTGCCGCTTGGAGACATCGCATATACTTGGGCACCGATTTTTGTATAATCTGCTTTTCTCAAATACTGATAGCCCTCCTTCCCATCCAAAAATCCTTCCGGCGCGATAGAACCATACGCTCTCGAATGCGTTGGAATCACGTTAAAGCTTTCCGTACCGAAATAAGGAATGGCAGTAGCTACTGTTTGTCCCGCTTTCATATAAGACGCCTGTTTTACATTAACCTGGTAAGCACCCACAACAATATCGTAATGTTCATTTACTACTTTGAACGTGACATCAAGGAAAGGCAGATCTCCGTCCATACCACTAAATGCATTCCCTTTCATAGATGCGCCGACTTTCACCGTATTATTGGAAGTTCCTTCTGTCACCACAGGTTCTTGCATTGATACTTCCAAACCTCTTTCCTTCGCGTACTCGTTTGCCGCATTGTTCAGTTTCACATTCTCAAACTTGAGCAAATCTTTTCTGAAGTCGATCTGGAATTCCCCGGATACAAGCTGCTTCACATTATTGAGACTAAGTGTCTTCGTAACTGTATCGCCGACTTTTACGTCTTTCTTATCAAAACTAGAAGTCGTATATTCCGTACCTTCTTTTACGAAGAGATAGTTTTGTTTACCAATTGCCGTTGCAATATCATACGTAGCCAAAGTCAAATTTAGAGGTTTCGTTGCAATATCACTTTCCTCAATTCCGAATTTTACGTCTCCATTTGCTTGGATTGGGAAGTACCCACCTATCATTCCAGAGTTTGCATAGTAAGCCATTTGATTGGACGATTGATCATAATTTAAACCTTTTGATTTCAATAGATCCACTGTCGCATCCTTGGCTGTTCCATGCAGCCATACTGCTTTTTGTCCATCCTCTACTGTAAACATGGAGTCATTAACCTCGATTATACCCGGTTTTTTATCCATATTTACTTCCGGTGCTGTATTGTCCACGATAAGCGGATTGTCTATAACATATGATTTCCCTTCCTCATCGTGCGCAATCAATTCCAGTATATAATCGCCTGCTGGAAGCTTTACAGGAAGATCACCAATTGGCTTAGAAGGATCGTTTGTAAATGGATAGACAGTACCGCTAAATGCATTCATAAGAAATGTGTCTACGTCTATCAGTAATCTGCTAGCGTCCGCTGTTCCTACAAAACCTACAGCTTTTCCTGTTTTACTATCCTTAACAACTACATCAATTGTTTTCATCGGGCTATTCAACTTCATGCTGACATGAACAAACGGGTACAGATATTGCCAGAAAGGCGTCGTATTCGTCACGGATGGACTGCTTGTTTTCGCATATTCAAATCCCTTTTCCGTCACCATGACAGCGAATGGAATTTGATATGTTTCGGCCGGATTGTTCGCATTCGTTACATGAATATATCCTTCATATCTGCCTTTCGCTGCGCTAGCAGGAATCGTAATTTTTGGCTGCAGTTCCTGTGACTTTCCACTTGCCACTGTAAGAGATGCAGGCACGTCAACTTGTATACCGTTCTTTACTGCATCTTGAATACCTGTACGCTCACCGTGATACTCCACTTCTACTTTAAAGGATTTTTCTTCTTTACTGTTGTTCTGGACAGCCACTTTTTTGCTCGCCTCAATCGGTTTATCCCCTTGCTTAACATGTCTACCAAACACGATGGAACCTGTTTGTTCGTCAATTTCGACAACTTTTCCATTCTCGACATTTTGTGTTTTGTCTAATACTTTAATGGATGTGTCCGTATGAACAGCTTGATACGCATCAATGCGCCCCGCACCCACTTCGTATACGGAATTCTGGCCATTCAAATCATCGGATGTATTCATAAGAGCCGCTTTTACATCGAAAGGTGTGTATTCTGGATGCTGCTGCAGGATCAATGCTGCTGTACCTGCTACATGAGGAGACGCCATAGAAGTACCAGACAAGCGTACATATGCATTGCCGTAATTTATACCGTCCTGCGGATCATTGATATATTCTGGTGCAGTAGAGAAAACCGACACACCAGGAGCGACTACATCCGGCTTAATGTCATAATTTCCGTTTACCGGTCCGCGTGAGCTGAAATCAGCTAAGTGATCACCTTCCGTTTTTGTATTGCCCAGCGTTTCGAATTTGAAAGATACTTCTCCTAGCGCCTTTAACCGTTCGCCATCCGCTTTTGACAGGCGGAAAGATGGAATAAGACCTACCCCCTCACCTAAGTAGGCAGATATTTGGCCGTCAGCATTGTTATATACGATAACCGCTTTTGCTCCAGCATTTTTTGCATTTTTAATTTTTTCATCAAACGTAATTTCTCCGCGCTGAATTAACGCAATTTTTCCGTTAAGATCTTTCCCCGTAAAATCAGCTGGTTTACCAAGTCCCGCAAATACAATCGGTAACGATTGTCCTTGTAGATCTTCTAACTTATTAGGAAAATCTTTTCCTAATAGCTGCATATTTTCAAATTTTTCGTTAGATACACTTGCGCTGAATGTAGGAATAGACATGGCAGCATCACTTGCCCCTACTGAAATACCAAGAGCTGCCGTTCCAGGGGAACCGAGCGTCTTTTCGTTTGGTCCATTGTTTCCTGCGGCAACAACTGTCGCTACTCCTGAAAGCATGGCGTTATTTACTGCGACAGAAGTAGCATATAGCGGATCATTCGTCTGTGCGCCTAGCGACATGTTGATGACATCCATACCATCTGCAATTGCTTTATCCATTCCGGCAAGGATTCCCGCTGTATTTCCTCCGCCCCATGGTCCTAGTACTCTGTAAGCATATAAATCTACATCAGGTGCCACACCTTTTACAGCGTAATCTGCATTGTTTTTCTTTTGAGCTGCAATCGTTCCTGCTACATGTGTACCATGGTTTGTATAGTACACTAAGCCTGGATATTCTGGCTTACCAGCTTTTATCCAATCAGCGTACGTCGTTTCCATTGGATCTGCATCGTTATCTACAAAATCATATCCGCCTTTATAAGCATCTTTTAAATCTGGATGATTATAGTCAACACCTGTATCAAGAACGCCGACTTTAATCCCTTTACCTGTAATGTTTTCTGCATGAAGCTTGTCCACACCAATTTGCGGAATACTGTCCGCCATTTTCGGATCAATTGTTTCTTTCGTTTCTACCGGAGGTTCCACTTTTACCTCATAGTCTTTAAAGACACGGTTTACTACTCCAGATTGGATCAACTCCTGCACAGCCACACCAGGTAAAGTCATCGCTACACCGTTGATTGCATTTTTATATTCGCGTGTGATTTCCACTTTTTTCGTATCGTAAGTGCCAACATCCTTCTTCGACTTTAAAGATTCGACATGTTGTTTGAACACTTTATGTTCTTCATCCACTTTTGCTTGCGCAGTAGTAGCAGCTATTTTCTTTCCTTTCGCCGCTTGTTTCATCACTTCAATTTTTGCTGGAGCTTGATTAAATTCCACGATAACGTTAACTAATTTAGGACTATTCGTATCAATATCAGGTGAAATCGTAAAGCCAGGCTTTACATCTAACTGTTCCAACGCTTTTCTTTGTTCTGCAGACAGATTCATCAACACCTGTTCCGCATTATCAACTGGCTTCAGTTCAGCCGGACTTTCTGCTAATACGTTATACGGAATACCTTGTGACAATAGCATACCAGCAACTAACGTTCCTGTAAGAATCCTCCCAAATTTCCCTCTCTTCATACAAGTTCCCCCATTTATATTTATTTGTATCTGTAGTCATTGCATAACTTTAAATTTACGACTCTATTAGACTACGACTCTACTTTCTTATCTTATAAAATTAAAACTTTTCTGAAAATTATCAAAAAGTAATATTTTTTTAGTTATTAGTTCTATACCGTATAGTACAAAAGAACTACCCCGCACTTTATTATTTTGAGTAAAATAATAAAGTGCGGGGTAGTTCTTTTAAATGATTTTCATTTAAGAAAATGGAACAAGCTGATTTCGCACGGCATATATGACTGCTTGTGAACGGCTTTTCACATTTAGTTTTCTGAAAATCTTATTAACATGGATTTTAACTGTCTTGTCACTGATATATAGAGCTTCAGCAATTTCCTTATTGCTAAGACCTTTAACCAATTCAAACAGTATTTCTTTTTCACGCTCTGTTAGTTCATTTTCATTTGATTCTGATTTCGTTTGCTGATGATATGTAATCAATTTTTTAGTCATACGCGGATGAATCACAGAATCTCCTTGTAATACCATTCGGATTGCCGCCACTACCTGCTCGGATGATGAATCCTTCAGTAAATAACCGTCTGCACCTGCCCGAAGAGCAGCCATCAAGTATTCATCATGTTCATACATAGTCAATACAAGAACACGGCAGTTCGGATACTGATCTTTCACAAGTGATGTAGCCTCAATACCATTTTTTCCTGGTAAATTAATATCCATTAAGATACAATCAGGCCTACACTCTTCCACTTTTTTTACTACTTCATCCCCGGAAACAGCTTCTCCAACTACTCGCATATCAGATTCGAGTTCCAATATACTTCGAATTCCATCACGCAAAACAGTATGATCATCCACTACTAATATTCGAATCATGATACTCCTCCCCCATTTCTGAATCTGGAATTAACAATGTGATTTCTGTACCTTTTCCTGCTGAACTATCAATCTGAAGGGCAGCCCCTAGCTGTTCAGCCTGTTCATTCATATGTAATATACCATAGTGCGGCTCATGCTTTGCTTTAATCATGGATTCAAAAAGAGAAAAACCAATTCCGTTATCCTTTACCTTTAAAAGTACATGTTCCCGTTGATAGCTTAATAAAATGTCAACTTTATCTGCCTTTGCATGCTTTATAATGTTCTGCAAGCTCTCCTGCAAAGTATCGAAAATAACTCGTTCTTTCGTAAAACTAAGTTTTCGAGAACGGCCTCTTTCATGATATGTAATGGCTAGACCATATTCTTGTTTTAAGGATTGAACCTTATTTATAATTGCTTGTTTTAGTCCTAATCTTTGTGTTGGATATGGCTTTAAAGCATAAATAGAATAACGAACTTCACTTAAACTCTTCCGTAATTTTTTTATGCTTGTATCTACCACTTGCTGCATGTCTTTTGGTCGATCTGCATATTTTTTCTGAGCCGACTCCATCTGAAATATCACTCCGGCCAATGCTTGTGCGATTCCATCGTGGATTTCACGAGCAATTCGATTTCGTTCTTCTAAAATTGTTCTTTTTTCCTGTTCAGAGACGAGTGTCCGCGTTTTAAGCAAGCTGCCTAATTGATTGGCAAACGTAGCTAAAGTCTGTACATCTTCAGTAATAAAACTCGCACTCCTGCTTTTCCCTGCCACAAACATTCCAACTAATTCATGATTTACCTTAAGAGGTAAATATACAAGAGAGCGCATAGTATTTTCAAACACTTCATCTCCCGGAGCCATACCTGTTTTCCAATCAGTAACAACAACAGTTTCGGATATCTCTTCAAACTCCTTATACAGGTCAGAATAATTAGAAATATCACGACGTACTTTTCCATCCTTTAATAAAAGTGTCCAGTTCTCTTCATCTTTCGCCCATAAAACATATGCCTGTATTCCTAGAAATCCTTTCAGTGATTGTTTCATCTGCTGTAAGTTTCCGGCAGATAGTCCACGACTTAATTCCGTCGTAATGGAAAAAAGCTTATATAATCGTTCTTTTTCCACCCGTATTTGTCTAACGAAAGAGCTAATGATACAGATTGCCACAAGCGGGAAAAAGAAGAACAGAACCATAATTTCATCCATCACTCCGCGATATCGGTAATCTAAAATATGTATAAGTGAAGAATAAAATAAACAAAAACTCAAACTCAAGAGTACTAACATATTCTTTTTACGCCACTCTTCTAGCGGATAGGGCTGAGGAAGAAGTATGATTAAAAGATCGTAAAATAAACCGTTAAAAAGGCAAAGGAATGCGCTGAATAAAAACAAAATTATGAATTTTTCATATAAAACTGAAAGATTCATTCCAGAAATAAAAAGAGAGAAACATTCACTGGAAAGCCATTCTGCTAATACGATACTAAGAGCAAGTTGCGCACAATTAAATACTGTCCTTTGCATAGATAAACGGCGAAACAATTGGATACATAACATCACACACACACACGAAACAACAGTTATATGTATTCCAAACTGCCAATTCATTGTATAAATAAGTGTAAGGCTGAGTGTGATCCCGCCTCTCCAAATGCGGATAGGAAAATACTCAGTAATTCCCATAAACATAATTAACAACAAAAGCAGTATAAGATGAGAAGGCATTTTACTTAAAAATAAAGAAACGATAAAAGCAATTAAACCAAGAAAAGAGATAGAATAAATATAAAAACTAGCTACTTGCTCTCTCATAGAAGTAAAATCTATCTTTTTCAAAACGATCCCTCCCTCAAAAAATTTATCCCGCTATTTGCGGGCAGTAAGACCCCCACCTCAAAAGTCAGGTGGGAGCCCTGCTGCCCGTAAACGCCCGATTGGTGAAGGCTAATAATCAGTAGGGAATGAACAAAACCCCAACTGATTATAGTTTCACTTTATTATCATCATTATCTACTAAAAAACCGGCACTGGCAAAATGAGAATGTTCCCATTAACCAATCACCGGCTGTGCACTGTCCCTTGGAAGGGGTGACACAATATTAGTATAAAACAGGCCTCTTCATTCCGCTACCCATCAAATGTTATATTTGTAAATATATTCTACGTCTATCGTATAGAACTAAAGATGTATATGAATCAATTTCATAATTGTTTGCGTGGAGCTGTTCCGCAACCAAACGTGACCTTTACTGGCTATTTAAAACGTGAAGAGAGTTTATTACACAATTATAAAATTTCGTTTACTAAATGATACATAAGGTGAAATATCGCTTTATTTCTATATTCATCATATCAAAAAGATACATAACCAAACAGACTTGTAATAAAAACCCATAAAAATTAAAATATGGTTATATAGTATTTTTACTGTATGATGATTTTAAGAAATTCCCCTTAAAATCAACTTACTCACATACCTTTATACAGTAATTGTTCCCCTATTTCTGTATATCAAAAAACCTTTCATTCATTTGAAAGGTCTTTTTGAGCCTGTACATATTCTTCTTTCGTGTTCACATTCATAAACCAATCCGCATTCGCTTGTACATCTTCTCCAGCAACATATTTCACATTACATTGTGATAAAAGCTGCCCCATGCTCCTTTTCTCTTCTTGAAGTAAAGTGTAAATCTTCTCTTTCACACAGTTATGATACGCCGCAAGTAACGGTTGTTTTCTTCCATTAATAATAGGTACAACCGCATCATACTCATCACTCGTTTGTTCTAATAAAATAGTAAACCACTCTTGTGAAACGTTTGGTGCATCGCAAGGCATAATAGCGTACCAATCTGCTTCTATATATTCCATTCCTGATACAATTCCAGCAAGTGGGCCGTTTCCTTTATAATGCGGAATATCTTCTATAACGGGAACTTGTACTAATTGCTCCACTCGCTCTTTTATATCAAAATGACTAATGACTACAACTTCTTGAATCGTACTTGTCATCACTTTCAAAATATGCTCAACAAAAGTACTCCCACCCCAGCTCGCTAGCGCTTTCGGTTCACCGAATCTACTCGACATACCACCTGCTAATACAATTCCAGCAAACTTACTCATTGGCGATGCAGCTCAAATGTAATATGACCTAACTCCGGTAAAATCAACTTATTCATCGCAAGACGAACTGCTCCGCTAGATCCCGGCATTGAGAAGACTACTTTGCGCCCAATCGTACCGCCGATTGCTCTACTTAACATCGCACTACTTCCGATATCTTCTAAATAACTAATCATACGAAATAACTCACCAAATCCGACAATTTCTTTATCTAATAACACTGACACCGCTTCAATCGTTACATCACGTTTCGTAATACCAGTTCCGCCATTGGTTAGTACGACATCAACATCTTCCCTATGATAACCAGCTAACACAGCTTGCTGAATACTTTCTTTATCATCTTTTACAATTTCATAAGAGGTCACTGTATGACCTGCTTCTTTTAACAATTCATGTAATAGTTGTCCGCTCTTATCCGTCTCTTCCGTACGTGTATCGGAAATCGTAACAATTTTACAGCGTACTTCTTTTGGTGCTTGTTTTTTATGTTCAGTTACACTCATTTTCATCTTTCCTTTCTCGAAGACTTTTCTCCATTTTATCATACATATCTTTACACAATTATGTATGAAGCCCACAATGAAGCATGATACAATATAAGTATGTACACCCACAAAAAGGAAAATAAAAGAGTGTACTTTTTATACTCTTAGACTCCACATCATTAGCTACTCTTTAACTCACCTTATATTTTCTACATAATAGATTTAATTTTTAAATTTACACTACAAAATAAATCGGAGGTCTACATATTATGGAACTTTATAAAAAATTAACAACAACATTCATCCTCTTATTTATAGCTTCCATCACTGTCGGTTTTTCTCTAAAAGGAGCAATCCCATACGCTACATTAGTGAGCATTATATTCGCAACGCTCTTCTTACTGAGCAGTGCATTTTGTGCGGGCAAAGCACGTCAAATGAAAGGTTGATCCCACATTTTTCATAAAAAGCCAACAGTTTGTAAATCACGTGCGAAAGAAATACAAACGTATGAAAAATCGTGGATTCATATGCCCTTTCCGGCAAGCGGAATGACAAATACGAAAAAATATATTGAGGTAGAAGGAGAAGTGTATTGTAATTCATGCATTCAAATAATAAGTAAAATAAAAAAAGCTTTGCGCTCACTGCGCAAAGCTTTTTTTCATATATTATAGACCAGCTTGCTCTTTTAAAGCTACAGCTTTGTCTGTACGTTCCCATGAAAGATCTACATCAGTACGTCCAAAGTGGCCGTAAGCTGCTGTTTGTTTGTAAATCGGGCGACGTAAGTCTAGCATTTTAATAATACCAGCTGGGCGAAGATCGAAGTTGTTACGAACTAGTTCTACTAGTACGTCTTCAGATACTTTACCAGTGCCAAATGTATCAACTGAAATTGATACTGGTTGCGCTACGCCAATTGCGTATGCAAGTTGTACTTCTGCTTTGTCAGCAAGACCAGCTGCTACGATGTTTTTCGCAACATAACGAGCTGCATATGCTGCAGAACGGTCAACTTTTGTTGCATCTTTACCAGAGAATGCACCGCCACCGTGGCGAGCGTATCCACCGTAAGTATCAACGATGATTTTACGTCCTGTTAAACCAGCATCACCTTGAGGTCCACCAATTACGAAGCGACCAGTTGGGTTAATGAAGAATTTCGTTTCTCCATCCATTAATTCAGCTGGAACTACAGCTTTAATTACATGCTCTTTTAAATCGCGATCGATTTCTTCCCATGTAACATCTGGATGATGTTGTGTAGAAATTACAATTGTATCCACACGTACAGGTTTACCATTTTCATCATACTCAACTGTAACTTGCGTTTTTCCATCCGGACGTAAGTATGATAATGTGTCATCTTTACGTACTTCAGTTAAACGGCGAGCTAATTTGTGAGCAAGCGAGATTGGAAGTGGCATTAATTCTTGTGTTTCATTACATGCGAAGCCAAACATTAAACCTTGGTCTCCCGCACCAATTGCCTCAATCTCAGCGTCAGTCATTAGACCTTCGCGTGCTTCTAGCGCCTGGTCAACACCCATAGCGATGTCAGCAGATTGCTCATCGATAGATGTTAAAACTGCACAAGTTTCTGCATCGAATCCATATTTTGCGCGTGTGTAACCAATGCCTTGAATTGTTTCACGAACGATTTTCGGAATATCTACATAAGTAGAAGTCGTAATTTCCCCCGCTACCAATACTAAACCAGTTGTTACAGTTGTTTCACAAGCTACACGTGCATTTGCGTCCTTTGATAAGATCGCATCTAAAATTGAATCAGAAATTTGGTCACAAATTTTATCTGGATGTCCTTCAGTTACAGACTCAGATGTGAACAGATGACGTTTTTTTGTCATGTGGTAAACCTCCCTACAGTAATTGTATATATTGTACGGAACTCATCCTTAATTTGCCACAAACTGCGACATACATTTATTCTCCCACACAAGCATACAGAAAAACCTTTCCCACTTAACATAGAGGAAAGGTTTAATTTGCTACTTGCATACTGCTTTTTGCCCTTTGCTCTTATCGTTCGAGACCATTAGCCTCGCACAGGTTTTAGCACCTATTCACCTGTATTTACCACTACAAGTGAGGTTGCTGGGCTTCATCGGGCCTGTCCCTCCGCCAGCTCGGGATAAGAGAGTATCCGTCCCAACCTATACTAAAGAAATGATATTCATTTGTCAATTAATATTCACATTTTCCTGAAAGTTTTTCTCAATACGTATGGAATGAAATATAAATAAGGAAATAATACATTCACACAAACAAAAATAAATAAATAGTATACATTATTTATATAATTGTGTTATACTCTTGATGGGGATTACGAGAAATATTTCATTAAATGAAAAGGATGGTATATAAATATGAGTACTGTGAATGTCCAAATTGGTTTACATGAATTATTGAACGGAAGCAATGCACAGATTCAACTAAGTGTTCCGCAATTAGTGGAAAAAGTATTAATGCGAAATGAAGGGAAATTAACTTCTACTGGTGCCGTTTCTGCTTCAACAGGAAAATACACAGGACGTTCTCCTAAAGATAAATTTATTGTGAAGGAAGCATCGGTTGCTGACAAAATTGCTTGGGGAGCTGTGAACCAACCGATTTCTGAAGAACATTTTAATAAATTATATACGAAAGTTTTAGAATACTTAAAAGAAAAAGAAGAGTTATTCGTCTTCAAAGGATTTGCTGGCGCTGACCGCAACTATCGCCTACCAATTCAAGTTGTTAACGAATACGCATGGCATAATTTGTTCGTACATCAATTATTTATTCGTCCAACTGAAGAAGAATTAGCAACTCATGAATCAGAGTTCACAATTGTTTCTGCACCAAACTTTAAAGCAGATCCAGCAGTTGACGGTACAAATTCTGAAGCATTCATTATGGTTTCATTTGAACAACGTATCGTACTAATCGGTGGTACAGAATATGCTGGAGAAATGAAAAAATCAATCTTCTCTATTATGAACTTCTTACTACCTGAACAAGACATTCTTTCTATGCATTGCTCTGCAAACGTAGGTGAAGAAGGCGACGTAGCATTATTCTTCGGTTTATCTGGAACAGGTAAAACAACATTATCCGCTGATCCAAACCGTAAATTAATCGGTGATGATGAGCACGGTTGGTCTGATAATGGCGTATTCAATATTGAAGGCGGTTGCTACGCGAAATGTGTAAACCTTTCTCATGAGAAAGAACCACAAATCTTCGATGCAATCAAATTCGGTTCAGTTTTAGAAAACGTTGTTATTGATGGTCAAACACGCATCGCTGACTATAACGATACTACTTTAACAGAAAATACACGTGCTGCATACCCTATGCATGCGATTGACAATATCGTACTACCAAGTGTTGCAGGACATCCAAATACAATTATTTTCTTAACTGCTGATGCATCTGGCGTATTGCCTCCAATCAGTAAGTTATCAAAAGAGCAAGCTATGTACCATTTCTTAAGCGGTTACACTAGTAAACTAGCAGGAACAGAGCGCGGCGTTACATCTCCGCAAGCTACATTCTCAACTTGCTTCGGTTCACCGTTCTTACCACTTGATGCATCTCGCTATGCTGAAATGCTTGGTGAAAAAATCGAGAAACATGATGCGAAAGTATTCTTAGTAAACACTGGCTGGACTGGTGGCGAATACGGCGTTGGTAAACGTATGAACTTAGGTTATACTCGCGCAATGATTCAAGCAGCATTAAGCGGCGAACTTGCAAAAGCTGAAACTGCGAAACACGACATCTTCGGTCTTGAAGTTCCACTTCACGTACCAGGTGTACCTGACGAAGTATTAATGCCTGAACAAACTTGGGCTGATAAAGATGCTTACAAAGTGAAAGCAATTGAGCTTGCAAACGAATTCAAAGCAAACTTCAAAAAGTTTGATAGCGTTTCTGAAGATATTATTAACTTAGGCGGCCCAATCGCTTAAGTATAAACTTTCTGTTGGAATAACCCTTTACTCATATGAATAAGTGTCGTGTAACCGTAAAGTTTCGCGTACTCACCGACAAAACCCAATGCGGCTTAACGGTTACACACACTTACATAAAAAAGAAGCTTACGTTTTTTACGTAAGCTTCTTTCTATATCTTATATAAAGTGAAACATTAATCCCTTCATCTGTGACTTAGCTCATAAAATTACAGAAAATTCACTTTATAACCATTCGTTTTTTAGTTTTCATGGTAAAATTTACATATACAGGAAAGGAGCAGTCCTATGAAAAATTTTTCTCGTACAGGAAAAATTTTATTCAGTTATGGAGCGATTCAAATATTTTGGGGACTTGTGATGCTTAACGTTAATTTATTTGAGCATACAAGTGAAATGATAAAATACATTATTCTAATTACTGGACTAGTTTGTTGTATTATATCCAATTTTTTTAAAGAACCTAAGAGTCATACTAATACGTAATTTCATATTAACTTATTGGAAGCAGAAACCTGTATTTTATGCAAAGTTTCGCTTCCTGTTGTACTACCCTTCGCTGAATCCTCTATTCCATCTAAAAAGAGGCTTTTTATCTTTTTATCTTTTTATCTTTTTATCTCTTTTAGCTCTTTGTTAATTCTTTCTCATCTTTCATACTATAGTATCCTAAATTAACAACAATTAAGAAATAACCGCCCATAATCCCTACTGCAAATGCCCACATAACCATATGGTGCTCAATCTCGTACATAATAATAGCACCTAAAATGGCAGCTGCAAAGCGATTAAACATACCAAGCGTCGGCGCCTTCGTCTTCTTTACGAGACTATCTCCAAGCTTTTCAATCCGTCTCCCTAAAAGCCAAACACAGTACATACTTACAATAAGTCCAATTCCAGCACCGAGAAAATGTGCTGAAAACGGTGTTAACATCCAGCCTAATAACAGAATACCTAGTAGATAATACGATTGAATTTTAAACGATCTTAATGACATACTAATCATGCTGTACTCCCCTTCAATGTTTTTTCTATTTATCCAACAAAAGCTGTATAACTCATTTCTTTCGAGTCCATACTACTTAAAATCCATTTCACTCAAATAAAAAAACATAAACAGTATGTTTATGTTGTTAAAATGTTTTCAGAAAATAATATTATACAAGATTATTAATATAGAATCCCTCACAAATGTGACGTTTTTCAAAACATTTTCCGTCCAATTATGAAAAAAGTGATATCAATCTATGAACATACGGATATGATGTAATAAGCACATAAATAAAGGGGGCGTCTAATGATTTATTTTTTAATGGCTCTCATTCACCTCATTGTCCCTGCACTTATTGGACTTTCCTTATATTGGTACACGAAAAAACATAGTATTTTCTATGCTGTCCTCGGTGTTCTTCTTCCAGGTATTATTCTTATTACACTCTTCCGTATTCCATTTTTAAACTTAATTCCACTTATTACTGCGATCTTATTTCTCATCTTCTTACCAAAAATAAAAAAATAGGAAAGCAGATCATAGGTGATCTGTTTTCCTATTTTGATATAAGTTTTTCTACAGTAGCATGCACCTTTACTTTCTCTGATTTCACAAACCATAGACCGAAGAAAATGATGATTCCACCGATTATTTGTTGTAATGAAACATATTCATTTGCCCATACAGCTGCAAATAAAACAGCTACAAGCGGTGTAATATACATATATACCATCGTATGTGATGCTCCAATTTTTTGGACACCAACATACCACATAACTAAGCCGAATACCGTTACAAAGAAAATAGAATATAGTAAGGCAAATAGTGTCATTCCGTGTGTAATACGAAATGGCATGGCAAATACATGTGGACCACTTAACAATAAAAGCGGGATTGCGCCAACTAATGCCGACCATGCCGTAACACGTAGTGCCGAGTACTTTTTAATTAACGGTCCTGCTAAAACAGGATAAAGCCCCCAGCATATCGATGTAATTAGTCCAATTCCATTTCCGTAAAAAGAACTAGCGAGTGAATGACCAGCTACTAAAACTAATGCAGCACCGGCAAAGGCAATCATAGAACCAATGAACTTTCGAGAAGAAAATTTTTCTTGTTTCAAGAAAATCGCAAATACAGTTGTAAAAATTGGTGAAATAGAAATGAGTAAGGAGGCATTTGTAGCGGATGTATATTTGACAGTTTCCATAAATAGCGTTTGATACAGTACAATACCTACCGTGCTAACGATGATTAATCTTGGTATATCTTTTCGCTCCATATAAAGCGATTTTTCAATAAAGAATGTAAGTAATAACAGTAGTGGTGCCGCAGCCATCATTCGAAGCGCGGTAAATTCAATTGCGGTAAATTCTAAAAATCCATATTTTGCAATCGTATAGTTAATACCCCAAATAATAACAACACTTAAAATTAATAATTCAATTCCCCATTTTCTCATGCGTATCCCCTCCGCAAAGAAAATTATACAGAAAATTCAATCATATGTACATTTCATTATGTGAAAAAATCTTTTTATTAAGCCTTCTTTTGGTAAATAAAATTATATCGGCGATTTTCTGAATATATCGACTTATCAACAAAAAACGACAATAATAGCACCTCATACAATAAAAAGGTGGTTCCAAAATACATTTTGGAACCACCTTCCTTTTACTACACTCGAACATGTAACTTCATAGTTGGATTATAAAATTGGCTTGGGCTCTTCAGCTGAAAAGTTCCTCCACCTTCATGCCAATCAACGGTTAACTTATCATCCATAAATACAAGCTTTGTGCGATCTGCAATAAAATTCATTGCGCTGGATTCGATATCCACATCGCGCTCATCTTTTTCCGCTACAGCTACTAAATCGATGATTCCGCTCATTACACAACCGCAACCTTCATTATCGTAAAATAACTTTATATATTTCGCTTCATTTGGAATCGTATCCATAATCTTTTTATATGCTGCTTCTGTTACAGTAACGTACATACGTTAATCTTCATCCTCTCTTCTCGTATCCTTCATATATTGTACCACCATTTTTCTCAAAAAATATATACAGAAAATTAAGACTAATATACAATATATGTAATAAAGGAGGTTGTATCACGTATGTTCAAATTACTGCGATACCCCATCTTCTTAGGTCTACTCGGTAGCTTTTTTATTTCTAGCGGAATGGTATTACAACATATACTTCCCTATTCTCCTTCTATCGGTTGGATTCTAGGTTTTTTGTGCTTCCTATCCGCTTCTTATTTTGCCATGAAAAACAAAAACAACTAACAGGGTAAGGATTATTTTAAGGAGGATAATACAACATGCCAGCTTTAAAAGAAATAGAACAATCACTTAATCATTTATTCCAAATTGAAAAATACGGAAAAGACAGTTCCTTTAGTCGTTTCCTTCCAGCTACATATGATCAAATCCAGTTTCCATGGCAACAATTTTTCGAAGCAACTTTTGTTGAGCTATTTAACGGTCTTATGATAAGAGGCGCTGAAAATGTAAACACAATCTTTTTAGCTGTGTTCCCAACTGATGATGTTCTCGAAAAATTCATTTCACAATCCAGGCCAGGTGATTTACTCTTCATGCACCATCCAATTGTGATGGAGTGCGGTGATCCACTCGGAAAGTCAGGGCGAGGATTTACTCCAATTTCATCAAAATATTTGCAGGCAATTAAAGAAAAACAACTTTCTATATATACATGTCACGTTCCAATGGATTTTCATCAAACGCATGGAACTAGCATTTCAATCGCAAAAGCACTACAAGCCAATGTAATTGACGGGTTTGCTTACGGTGGTCCAGAAACAGAACCAGTCGGTCTCATTTGTGAAATAGATGAAACAACAACAGAAAAACTCCAAAAACATCTAAAAAAACTCTTTAACATTCCTTATACAGACTTCGAAGGTAAACAACATGATTCCATCAAGAAAATTGCAATTATCGCTGGCTGCGGCGATGTCGTATCTTTAATGAAAGAAGCAGAAGAAAAAGGTGCTGAAGCATATATTACAGGAGAAATCCATTGTCATATCGACAATGATTACGGCAGGCATAAATACTCGCTCATTATGGATTACGTAAAAGAAACAAATATGTCACTCATCGGTGTGTCACACTCTGCCTCTGAATATTTAGTGAAAGAGACATTGATGTATGATTGGTTTAAAGAGAATTTTGGTGCGAATGTTACTTTGCTTCCACAGGAAAAATGGTGGTTATAAGTCCTCCCCTATTTTTGAAATCTATATACACAATACAATCGGCCACACAAAAATATAGAATCTATAATATATATATAGTGGTTCTACTTTTATAATAGATTTTCAAAAATATAGAAAGGAGAAAGTACATGTATCAACGCAATTGTTTTAGTTGTGACGGTAGACGTAACAGTGGTTCTATCGGAAGCACTGGACCTACTGGTGCTACTGGTGCTACTGGTTCTACTGGGCCTACCGGGGCTGGTTTACAAAGTACTACCGCTTTTAGTCTAGCAGCCGCTCCTAACTATAAAACAGGACAAGTTGTGACTTACACGAGTAGCGGCTATGTTGTAAAAAAAGATGCACCTCAAGGTTTTCCGAATGTATCTCCAGATTATATCGTATTGGTAGAAGGTGGTCCTACTGGAGCTACCGGGAGCACCGGACCTACTGGAAACACTGGGACTACCGGGAGCACTGGATCCACTGGCATTACTGGACCTACCGGGAACACTGGACCTACTGGAAACACTGGACCTATCGGAATCACTGGGACTACCGGAGGCACTGGACCTACTGGCATCACTGGGACTACCGGGAGCACTGGACCT
>NZ_MAOG01000093.1:0-259 GCF_001884205.1 Bacillus sp. NH11B
GCTTTTAAAAGTTCTTGTACAAATGGAATGATTCCACCTACAAATTTTAAAACTGCCATTGCGATTGTCATAGTATTTCCTCCTCTGTTGTTAATGCTAAGATGTGATTTATCTTTATGCTTTCATTATAGTAAGCGCTTACATTATTATCAATACATTCTTATATGCAATATTACATATTTATATATTTAGACAAAAATTAGACCTCTATTAGTCATTCCTTAATGGTATCATAGCGAGGTGAGAGTCTTTAAGGGTT
>NZ_MAOG01000094.1:0-142686 GCF_001884205.1 Bacillus sp. NH11B
TTCCGGTTTCTCTTCTACTTCTGGTTTGTTCGGTAATTCCGGTTTCTCTTCTACTTCTGGTTTGTTCGGTAAGTCTGGTTTGTTCGGTAATTCTAAATGCTCTTCCTCTGGTTTTACCCAGATTTCCGGTTTGTCTGTTACCTCTGGTGTTTCTAACTCATTCGGTTCTTCTGTCACCGTTGGCTTTTCCGGTTTTAATGACTCTTCTATTTCTTCTGTTGTTTCTTCTTCAATCTTTTCTTCTTCTGGTTTTACCCAGATTTCCGGTTTGTCTGTTACCTCTGGTTTCTCTAACACATTCGGTTCTTCTGTCACCGTCGGCTTTTCCGGTTTTAATGACTCTTCCAGGTCTTCTGTTGTTTCTTCTTCAATCTTTTCTTCTTCTGGTTTTACCCAGATTTCCGGTTTGTCTGTTACCTCTGGTTTCTCTAACACATTCGGTTCTTCTGTCACCGTCGGCTTTTCCGGTTTTAATGACTCTTCTATTTCTTCTGTTGTCTCTTCTTCAATCTTTTCTTCTTCTGGTTTTACCCAGATTTCCGGTTTGTCTGTTACCTCTGGTGCTTCTAACTCATTCGGTTCTTCTGTCACCTTTGGTTCTTCCGGTTTTGATAGCTCTTCCATCTCTTCTGTTGTTTCTTCTTTACCTTGCTCTTCTACTTCTGTTGCTTCATGGATCTTTATATTTGTAATATCATATCCGTTAACTTTCGATTGATATCCCGTTACTGGTTGTTCTTTCACTTCATACTTATGAGCTTTTCCTTCATTATTAACTGCTGGTAACTTTTCAAACTCATATTTCCAACCATTTGCTGCAGTTACTTCTTTCGTTGCGATTACTTTACCATCTTGCAGTAAATCTACTTTAATTGTTTCCGGGCGATCATTTGCTTTATCGCCTTCCCATGTTTTCTTTCCCATAACTGATGTAGTTTTTAACTTATTTGGAACCATAAGTTTTATTCCATTTACATCATCCTTCTTAATTGTAAAAGGAATTTTCGTTTGTGGATCGAACTCTACATAGTTCGGAGCTGAAATTTCTTGTACATAGTAATTACCTGGAGTTAGATTTGATGCCTCAACTACTCCATCTTTATTCGTTGTATAAGAACCACCAATTTGTTGTCCTGACTCTGTATACAGTTTAAAAGAAACACCCGGGATAAACTTTTTCTCATCCCCAGTAATATGTTTCACAATTTGCAGCGTTCCTTTCGCAGGTAAATCCCCTTCAGCTCCGCCACCAAATGATATATTTTCAACCTTTACACTATTAGATTCAGAAGTAGGTTTCTCATATAAAATTTGATAATCAAGTTTATAGTCATTTTGTAGGAATTTCAAATTTTTCCCACTCTCAGTTATAGTTGATTTATAAGCAACAGTAAATGAAGTGGCGTTCCCCATATGTCTATAAATCACGACTTCAAATGAGTTATCACTCGTAAACTTAATATATCCATAGCCTCGCTTTTGAAACTCTTCAAGTGACAAATTTTCTCTACTATTAATAGTTATATAAAAACTATCTTTATTAAGCATTTGTCCTTCTTGTAAAGTATCTTTCAAAACGATATTGTCATGTAAATATTGTTTCTTTAGATTGATATTTAAAAACCAACGTATTTCATTACTTTTGTCTGGCTGAATATCACCAGCTTTATAGAAAAAGATCCCCGGTTCTGTACCGCCCCCTTTCGAGTGGGTAATGCTAACCGTTTGTTTTTCTAAATTTGTCCCTAAATTCGTTTGTACATCTTTCGTTTTTCCTGCTTCTACATTCGTACCTTGAACAGTAAAATTAAAGTTCCCTCGAATATTCTCAAGCTTCTCTACCGTATCGTTAAATGTACAAACCACATTATTTCTATTGATCTGGCACGTTCCAAAAACAAGTCCTGCCTCATCCTTTAATGCAATCGTTCCACTATAACCCTGTAATTCTGGAGGAAGCGCTAACGTTAATGTATCCCCAGACTTCATCTTCTTTCCAGGTTTTTCACTAAAGTTTACACGTATGCTAGTCTTTTCCCCATAATTTAATGTTGTCTTTTCGATTGCAAAACTATCAACAAATCCTGCTGTATTTAATTCTTGAGCATGCCCTATGACAGGCAGAAAAACCTGTCCAATAATAACAGTAAAAATAAAACAAATCACAGATATTCTTTTTAAATATGTACTCATAACGCCTCCATCTTTAATTATCAAATTTTCCTGCGGTGAAATCCTTTCCACCCTAAACCACCTTGAAAAAAGGTTACAACTAAAGAATATTTGCAGCATCAAACTATCTTTAATCATGCAAAACAAAGCAGTAACAAAGCGATTCATTAACCGTATTGTTCTCTTGTTTTGGCAGCCAACAATAAATATTAGTACTTATAAAAATGCATTACAAGACTGTTCATTTAAACTTTAATTTGTTACTATAATAGTAGTAACCAAAAGTACTAAATGACCAATTCGCTCATATGGTCATCTGATGACTGACCATCTTTCTTTACAAATATGCTCCACCAACATTCTCCTCAAATTTATTTATTCAACTCGTACTAATATATGAAGATGTTTCGTAATTACAAACTAACTATTACTATTTTAGTATTCCTCATCCAACCAAAAACGCTTCTATATTAAAATAGAAAACATGATTTCAGGGCTAAAACAGTAAAAATAAAATTATTTCATTATAATATAAGAACGTAATTTAAAATAAAAGGTATATACTATTTTTTGACCAAACTACCTCCCTTACTTGATTATTTTTAAAAAATAAGGCTACCTTTCCTTATGAAGAAAGATAGCCTTATTTGTATAGACAACTGTCCTACTAATTATTTTTTCGCGCCTTTCAGCGACTCTCTCAGCACAAATTTTTGTAGTTTTCCACTCGCATTACGAGGAAGTTCATCCACAAATAAATAATGACGTGGGCGTTTATAGTCTGCTAATTCGTCACTTTCTTTACAATACATTTCTAAATCAGCTTCTGAAATATTTTCATCTTTCTTTACAACGACCGCAACGACACGCTCTCCCCATAGTTCATCTGGCTCACCAAGTACTGCAACATCTAATACACCAGGGTGACTATGAAGGAAATCTTCAACTTCACGAGGATAAATATTTACCCCACCGCTAATTACCATATCATCAACACGATCTGCAACGAATAAATAACCGTCTTTATCGAAGTAGCCTAAATCACCAGAATGATACCAGCCTTTATACATTGATTTTACATTTGCTTCTTCTCGATTATGATAACCAGCCATCATAGTCGGGCCGCGTAAAATAATTTCCCCTACTTCATAAGGAGGCAAGACATCGTCTGGCTCTGCCGGTGCATCTTCGTTCGGTTTAACAATTCGAATTTCATGGCTAAAGCACGGTGTTCCAGCTGAACCAGCTTTCGTAATTTGATCCTCTTCCACGAGAAACGCAACAACCGGTCCCATTTCTGTCATTCCGTAAATTTGGACAAGATCAATATAAAGACGCTCTTTACATTCCTTCACTAGTGCTGGGGCCATCGCAGCCCCGCCATATACACCAATCTTCATCGAAGTTAAATCATACTTAGTCAGATCTTTTTGCAGTAACATATTCCACATCGTTGGTGCTGCAAAAAACGTCGTAATCTTCTCTTCTTGAATTGTATGTAACACTCTATCCGTATCAAAATGATGTAAAATAACATTTTTTCCGCCAACTTGAATGCGCGGTATAATTCCAGCATTTAACTCGCCGCAATGATATAAAGGCGCTACCACAAGTCCGGCGCTATCCCTGTTATATTTTATGAAATACGTACAAATCATACTATGCTCAGCCATATCACGATGGCGATGTAGTACACCTTTCGGATGGCCAGTCGTACCACTCGTATAAAGCATAGAACAATAATCCATCTCATCTACTACAATATCTACTTTTTCAGCTGATGCTTCATTTACTTTTTCATGGTAAGAACTCGCATAGGAAGGTGTATCGTCTTCTACATACCAAAAAGACGTATTTGGAAAATCTCGTTCAATCATAGCAACAGTTGATTCGACTGCTTTTTCAAAGACAACTAATTTCGAGGCTGCATCTTGGAGGATATACGATAATTCTTTTGCTTTTAAGCGGAAATTAATCGGGTTAAAGATCGCCCCAATTTTGGCACAGGCTAAGTAAACGTTTACAAATTCACGACAGTTATATAAGTAAACAGATACAGAGTCTCCTTTTCTTACTCCTTCTTTCAATAGAGCTTGCGCCGTTTTATTTATTTGCTCATCCCACTGTTTATATGTCCAGCGAATATTTTTTTCTGGCTCTACTAACGCCTCTTTATTCGGATACTTGCCAACTGCTAAATCAAAAATTCTCCCTATCGTCATGTACATGCCAACAATTTCCCCCTTTTCTCTTTCATAAATCTATCATTTCGTCTATAAGTAGACATTGTCCTCTAATAATATGACTAATTTTTCTGATTATTATCGACATAGTTTTACAAACAGTGTCACTTGACGGTAAATGAAATTATATTGAAGGTTTTTAAAATATATTGACCGCAACTTGAAATATATCAGCGATTTTCAAGATATATCGACGCAACTTGAAATATATCAGCGATTTTTAAAATATATCGACCGCAACTCAATTTATATCAGCGATTTTTCGAATATATCGACTTACCGACAAAAACTGACAATATAAAGTGACACTTTAATCTGCCCGGCAAATAGCGGGATAAAAAAGAGACTGTTCCAAGTCAGAACAGTCTCTTTCTCCTTACACAAATAGCTCTTCTAAAATTTTCAGTTTATCTTCTGTATATTTCACAAAGCCATCGTTATATGATTTTGGATCTTTCGGATTCGCAAAGTGTGTAATTGCTCCTGTTTGTGGGTGAACAAATTTACTTGATGCACCGCAACCAAGTCCGATAATCGATTGTACTTCTTCCATAATAACAATATTGTAGATACTTTCTTGCGTAGGCATTGCATACCCAACGTTTTCTAAGTTCCCTAAAATATTTTTTTGACGATATAAATAGTATGGCACGTAATTGTGGTTCTTCGTCCACTCTTCCGCCTCATGCATCATCGCAGTGATTTCTTCGCGACCTGCTACTTTATATTTACGTTTGTTTTGCGTCATTTCAGAAGCACGTTTAAATGATAACGTATGAACTGTTAACGATTCTGGCATTAACTTTTCTGTTTCATCTAGCGTATGCTTGAAGATTTCTAATCCTTCACCAGGAAGACCAATAATTAAGTCCATGTTAATATTGTTCATTCCCATTTCACGTGCTAAATGATACTTCTCAATCGTTTCTTCTACAGTATGATGACGTCCAATTGCTTTTAGTGTCTCTTGATGGTATGACTGCGGATTAATACTAATACGGTCAATGTTCCATTTATTTAACACTTCTAGCTTCGCTGGTGTGATCGTATCTGGGCGACCTGCCTCAACTGTTACTTCACGTACATCTTTCACATCTGGGAACGCTTCGTACATTTCTTCATACAGCATATCCATCTCTTCTGCTGTAATACTCGTCGGTGTACCACCGCCGTAATAAATCGTCGTAACTTTAACACCTTTTTCTTTTAAAAACTTACCAATTTCACGAACTTCATAATGTAAGCCACCTAAGAACGAATCAACTGACCCTTGGCGTCCGTTAATTGCATAAGCCGGAAATGTACAGTATGCACATTTTGTTGGGCAGAATGGAATACCAATATAAATACTTACTTCCTCTTTCAAACGGTATAAATCCGGAACTACCGCTAATTGGCAATCCACGATACGCTGAAGAAGCTCAATTTTCTCTTCATGAATTAAATAGCTTTCACGAAGTTCTTTATGCGCCTCTTCTTTTGTCATACCATTTTGAAGCATTTTATGAAGAAGCTTCGTTGGGCGTACTCCCGTTAAAATCCCCCAGCTCTGTTCAAGTCCAGTTAGCTGTTGAAGTACAGAAAGATATACGTAAGAAACAACATGTTTCACTTGCTTCATACGTTCTTTTTCATCTGTAAAAGCAGATAAATCTTTCGAGAATGTTTCTTCATACACATTTCCGGTTGCAACATCTGTTAAATGAGCTGATGCTGTCACATTACCTTCTATCTGTATATCAACGATCAGATTTGCTTCTTCTTTCTCAAACCCTATCGTGCTCTCTTCAAAAAATAAACCGCCAATATTTTGTAGCGGACGTAAAAAACGATCATCTTGTAACGTTTTAATTGAAATTAACAACATTATCACCTTTTCATTTGCAAACTCTCTTTAGTTTACTTGAAGGGCGTTTGCAGGTCAATACAGAAGCTTTTACCTTATTTCTTCTATTAATAACTTAAAGGCATAAGAGATAACATTTCTCTTATGCCTTTTATACATCTATTAACTATTTTTAGTCATAAATCTTAAACGTATTCCTAATAACAGAAGAACAAAACCGACGAATGGAAGATAATTCATATCATGCCCTGTAGCTGGCAGTTGTTGATTATTAGAAGAACCCTGTCCTTTTTCTGGTAAATTAGGCTTTTCTGTTTCTTCACCTGGTTTTTCTGTTCCTTCACCTGGCTTTTCTGTTCCTTCACCTGGCTTTTCTGTTCCTTCACCTGGCTTTTCTGTTCCTTCACCTGGCTCTTTTTGATTTGTAATTTGAAGTTTTATAGCTTGAATTTTTTGATTAGAAATCGTAAATCTGATTTCCTTATCAGATAAAGTGTATCCTTCTGGAGCCTGAACTTCTTTTAAAATATAATCTCCTGGCTCCAATTCTTTCGAAGTTACTTTACCATTTTTATCTGTTGTTAATGTGTCTATTTTTGTTCCGTCTTTCAAAATTTCAAAAACTGCGCCTGCTAATGTTTTATCTGTATCATTAGCATCTACCTTTGTAATTTCTACTTGGCCTGTAATTTTTTCTTTCACTTTTTCATTCAATACTTCTTGTTTTGCTACTTCATTTGCAACAATGTTTACTTCTACTGTCACTTCTAGCGCTTTATAACCCTCTGGTGCTTTCGTTTCTTCTAACTTGTATTTTCCTGGCACTAAGTTTTCGAATTTCACAACACCATCTTTATCTGTTGTTTTCGCTTCTCCAACTACTTGACCATTTTCGTTCTTCAGTCTAAATTCCGCGCCTTCTAGAACTTTTCCACTTTCTGCATCCTTTTTGATTACTTGTAAGCTTCCTAGTTCTTTTGCGTTTTCTACTTGTACTTGTACTACTTTGTTTGCTTCCACAACGACTTCAATTTCTTCTTTTAGTAACTTATATCCTTGTGGTGCTTTCGTTTCTTTTAATGTATATTTTCCTGGTTCTAATTTCTTAGAAATTACTTTACCTGTTTTATCTGTTCGTAATGTCTCTACTTTTTTACCATCTTTATACACTTCAAATTCTGCGTCTGATAATACTTTCGCTTTATCATTTGCATCTACTTTCACGATTTCGAATTGACCAAGGCTCTTACTATTCGTTACTTTTACATCAACAACTTTTTCACCATCAACTGTTACATGAATTACTTGTTTTGTTAACTCATAACCTTCTGGCGCTTTCGTTTCTTCTAACGTATATTCACCCGGCGCTAGTCCGTCTACTTTAACAGTTCCAGACTCATCTGTTGTAATTCCTTCTTTTACAACATTTCCTTTCACATCTTTCAATGTAAATTCTGCGCCTGCTAAACGTTTCGCTTGATCTTTATCATCCGTCTTAATAATTTGTAGAGAACCTAAGACTTTTTCATTTTCTGCCTCTACTTTTACTATTTCGTTCTCATTTTGAATTGCTACTTTCCATTCTTTATTAGAAAGCTTGTAACCTTCTGGTGCTTTCGTTTCTTTCACTGTATATTCACCTAATGGTAATTTCGGTGACATCACTTTTCCACTCTCATCTGTTTTAAGTTCCGCTACCTTTTTTCCATCTTTATACACTGCGAATTCTGCACCTGATAACACTTTCGTTTTATCATTCGCATCTACCTTCACGATTTCAAATTGACCTGTTACTTTTTCGTTCATAACTTCTTGTTTTACTACTTCATTCGCTACAACGTTTACTTCCACTGTCACTTCCAGCGCTTTATAACCTTCTGGTGCTTTCGTTTCTTCTAACGTGTACTTTCCTGGCACTACGTTTTCGAATTTCACAACACCATCTTTATTTGTTGTTTTCGTTTCTCCAACTACTTGACCATTTTCGTTCTTCAGTCTAAATTCCGCGCCTTCTAGAACTGTTCCACTCTCTGCATCCTTTTTGATTACTTGTAAGCTTCCTAGTTCTTTTGCGTTTTCTACTTGTACTTGTACTACTTTGTTTGCTTCCACAACGACTTCAATTTCTTCTTTTAACAACTTATATCCTTGTGGTGCTTTCGTTTCTTTTAATGTGTGCTTTCCTGGTTCTAATTTCGTAGATATTACTTTACCTGTTTTATCTGTTCGTAACGTATCTATTTTTTTACCATCTTTGTACACTTCAAATTCTGCATCGGATAATAATTTCTCTTTATCATTTGCATCTACTTTTACGATTTCAAATTGACCTGTAGCTTTTTCAACGATCTTTTTATTCAACACATCTACAGTCACTGTTTTATTAGCAGCTACATCAACATGAACTAAACTAGATGATAGTTCATAACCTTTTGGTGCTTCAACTTCTTTTAATATATATGTTCCAACTGGAAGTTGTTTTGATAAAGCTTCACCTTTACCATCTGTAATAATTGTTTCGACAACGTTTCCATCTTTATCTATAACATCAAACTTTGCACCTGATAGAAGTTGACCAGATTCACTATCTTTCTTCAATATTTTAAATTGACCATTCTCTACTTTTTTCGTATTCTTCATAACAATTTCAATTACCTGTGTATTATCAATAGTTACTTTTACTGGTGTATCAACTTTTATATATCCTTCTGGTGCACTAATTTCTTTTACAAAATAGTCACCCAGTGGTAAATCTTTAACTTCCGCAATACCCTTTTCGTTTGTTGTAACAGTAGCCACAACATTATTCTCTTTGTCTATAACATCAAATTTTGCGTCTTTTAAAACAATGTTTTCATCGCTTTCATCAACTTTTTTAATTTGTAAATTTCCTTTTTCAGCTGCCGGCTTTTTCCACTTCGGCCAGTTAAATTTGAAATTATGAACCTCAAATCCATCTCTTTGGTGCAATCCTCCAACAAAGGCTTGTCCATTAATAGAACCACCTTTTGTCTCTACAACAGCATTAGGCGCAAACACACTTCCTACTACACCATAACCTTTAGTTGTTATCTTTGTAGCATTAGGGAGCACCCAAATGACCTTACTAGCTAACTCAGTAAAAGATGAATTAGGATCATATGCTTGAGATGTATTAATTAAGTCTGTTGCCATCCCAGTATTCCTTGTATCATACAAAATTGCACCACTAGCAAAATTAACTGTTTCCGCATCTGAGTAAATAACAATAAAATCCTTGTTATCTACATTCGGAAGAAAAACATCTTTTACATCAAACGTTTTCTCTCCTGTTAACCCTGAAGAAACATAAATATTAGGATTTTTTACATCTTCACCAATTCCAAAGCTCATATTCGGTTTTGGTTTATCAGTGTGTAATTGGCCCGCATCCCCAATTACGCCATCAACGTCTTTTCTAAATTCTTTAAATTTAGCATCAATCTCCGCTTGCTCTTTATAAGCGATACGGTCATATGATGTTTTCATTGTGCCTTCTGGGTCACCGTCTTTTGTCATCGCCACTGTTCCATCTTGGATAATTACTTGTCCTGCTCCCGCTTTCGTAAATTGACCACCTAATAATAACGATGGATATCCTTCATCTACCCATGTTGCTCCAGCTAAGTTGTTCGCTCCAGTTGCAGCCGCTAAGACTGTATAACTTGATGCGTTCATATTTTTTTGAACAGCCATCGCACCTTCAATATCCGCACTCGTTGCACTATGATCTCCAAAAATGATGGCGTTGTAATAAGATACGTCACCTAAACCTTTTAATTCTGTTGTAGCCGCCTCTGCTTTAAATGGTAAGTGGATTAAAAAATTCATACATACTAGTAATACAACTATTAAACTACTACTTATTTTCTTTACTTTTTGATTAAATAATTTCCTCAAGAAATTCATTCCCCCTTTTAAACTTCCTAAAACCACAAAAAGAAGCACATTTCATATGTACCAAGTCTTACTCACATTAACTTAAAATAATCCATTTAAATAAAACAAAGAAATTCTACAACTAATTAATAAAATTACTATAATTCATTTTTGAAATAATACATGAACTAAACTATCATGCGGAAATGTTTTTACGTACGGGAGCCCAATAAAATTAATCTGAAGAATATTTCGTGTGGTGTAACTAATTTGGCAACATCATCCACTTTACATCAGTTTCCTAGAGTATTCAAGTGAATTGTATAGACTTCATGCACAATTCACATTTTAAAACGCTTTCATTCATTTTAATAAGTTCAACAAAAAAACGTAGCCAAAAAGCTACGTTTTTCTTTCATCGTTTCGGTGTATTTTTATGATTTTTCAAAAACGGAAGCGGGAATTGTTTGCGAAAATGTTCTTTAATCATATACTCTACACCATTTTCACTATTCGAACGTGTAATCCAGTCAGCTGCTTGTTTTAACTCTACAGGCGCGTTCCCCATTGCTACCCCGAGCCCAACATTTTCAATTACCTCTAAATCTTCTATGCTATCCCCAATCGCAACCATTTCACTAAGGCTAATATTTAAATGCTCTCCAAGTAATTGTAAACCACGTAGTTTTGATACATTTTGAGGGAGAATTTCTATACGCCTCGCATCACATTCGACGTACTCTATATCTTGAAATGCCTTTCTTAACGTATTCATCCCTCTTTCTTTTTCACCTTTCGTATGGAAGACAACATCAACTTTGGGTGCAGCTACTGGATGATCACGCAGTGCATCCCCTAGTGAATCTACAAATTGAACTGGATAAAATAACGGATCTGCGCTCGATAATACAGTACGCGCAATTAAGTTTGGTGTATTTCTCTCACGATTCCCAATTGAAAATCGTTCATGAGAAATACGAACATTACAATCAAAATGCTCTAACACTTGCACAATATTAAAGGTTTTCTCTTCAGATAATCTCCTTTGAGCGAACGGCTTATCTAACGATGCTGAAACGAAAGCACCACCATGTGTAACTAATATAGAATCTAATTTTAACGCCTTCGCTATTTTATGAGCAGATTGAAAATTACGATTCGTAAACAATGTAACGTATACATCTTTTCTTTTCACAAAGTCAATTGTCTCCCGTAACCCTTTTGCGATTTTTCCGTTGTTGTATAGTAGTGTCCCATCTATATTAAGAGCTAGTAAGCGATAAATCATGTCGCACTCCCCCTCTTCGCTGTTGTACTCTATCCATAATTTATGAAATAAACGTAGCAAATAGAACGAGTTAGAATTACTACTCAAAATTTGGTTTACTATATACATATACAACCAGCAAAGGAGATAGTACAATGCAGGCACCACCTTCTTTTTATGAAGGCGATACGTTAGAAGTCGCAAAGAAGTTACTCGGACATAAACTTGTTCATATTGTAGATGGAATAAAACGAAGCGGAACTATTGTAGAAGTAGAAGCATACAAAGGTCCAGATGATAAGGCCGCACATAGTTACGGTGGCAGACGAACAGATCGAACAGAAGTAATGTTCGGTGCACCCGGACATGCTTACGTATATCTTATTTATGGTATGTATCATTGTTTTAACGTAATTACAGCACCAGTCGGCACCCCGCAAGGAATTCTCATTCGTGCTCTTGAGCCTATAGACGGAATCGAAGAAATGAAACTAGCGCGCTACAACAAAACCGATATTACGAATAAGCAATATAAAAACTTAACAAATGGACCTGGAAAACTATGCCGCGCACTCGGAATCACTTTAGAAGAACGCGGGGTATCATTACAAAGTGATACATTACATATTGAGTTAGTTCCAAAAGAAGAACATTTATCATCCACACATAACATAATAGCTGGCCCTCGTATTAATATTGATTACGCAGAAGAAGCCATTCACTACCCATGGCGGTTTTATTATGAAAAGCATCCGTTTGTTTCAAAGTAAAGAAGCTATCCTATAAGTATGCGAAACCAGCTTATAGGATAGCTCTTTTTTCATAATTCATCACACGTCGAAAAGCCGAAATCCGGGCTCGGATTTCGGTTTTGTTTCTATAAAAGAAACCGTTGTTCCTCCAACATTGCCAAATACAGTTCATCTCCACAGAGAAAATCTTAAAAGTATTATTTTTTTAATGCATAATAATTATCCAAATTGAATTTCGACATAATGAAAGTTCCTGTTGGCGTTAACAGTTGTGACATAGATTGTATGACATGCGGTAATTTCGCTGGCTCAATGGGATGTGATAGTAGGATGTACTGGAATTTTTCATCTGTAAATACCTCATGTAACTTGTCATATTCAGCAGAAGTTGTAGGAGCTACCCGATTTGCAAGAGCTGCCGCTTTTTCATTACTTTCTGCTCCGAATAAAGAAACTGCCTGATAACACCCTTTTATTTTTAATAAAGTGGCACCACATCCAGCTCCTATATGAAGAATATTTACTTTATCAGGTGCAAATCGCTCTAAAATCGCTAGTAAATCATAATGAATGTATAAACTTTCACCATAAAATCCCCATTTTTCATACAATTTTATATTATTCGCATGTAAAACTACAGAAAATTTCATACTATCTTCTTTCCATGAGACACTTCCATAATGATGAATAAATGTATCTCTACATAAATACAATTTATATCCTTTTTCAAACATTCTTAGTGACAAATCATCATCTTCATAATTCCCCGGTGTAAATCGTTCATCTAATAATCCAACTTCATCTAACACTGATTTTTTTATAAGCATACAGAATCCGATTAATTTCATACGTTCTTCCCATTTATCTTTATCACTTTGATTATATAAAGTTGCAAACTTCTGCATTCCTTCAATATCTTTATAAAAGGTTGGTATAGCAGTATAGTAAGCTGCATTATTAGTTACGGGCCCTACCGCTCCAGTATCCTTACTTTCATATAAACACCGAATTAAGTTGCTTAGCCAATTTTCAGTTACGACCACATCATTATTTAATAATAGAATATTATCACCTTTTGCCTCTTTAATCCCCTGATTGCATCCCTTTGGAAAACCCATATTCTCCGCATTTTCCACTAGCATAATATCCGATTGTTTTTGTAACCATTCTACAGTACCATCTGTTGACGCATTGTCCACAACTATTAACTCATACTCTTGTTCCACTGTATAAGTTCTAATACTTTGGATGCATTCTTTTGTATATTGTAATTGATTATGAGTCAATATAATTATACTTGTGAGCATGAATCAAACTCCTCTCAGCAGCCAAAATGATTATCTAGTATTATTAAATACTATTTTTGTAATAAACTATCAAAATATTTTCTATTATATGCAATGCTTGGATTATTAGGTATGAACTCCGCAGCTTGTTCGTTATGATAAATTGCCTTCTCATATTCTTGTATTCGATCATAACAAATACATAGTTGAATATGCGGCAACCATGTATGACACTCTTCTCGGACAAACGGAGAATCCTTTGGCCTTGGCCCGTCAATTGCTGCATGGTACCAATATATCGCTTTAGAATATTCCCCTTGTTGCAAAAATACACGTCCTAAGTGGCAACAAAGTTCTCCTCTAGGCGTGTCATACGTAAATGATTGCAAACAAGACTGTATAGATTTTTTTAAGTCCCCCAATTCTAAATAACATTCGGCTCTTTTTAAACACGCTTGAATATTATCTTCAACCCACCCCTTTTCTTCATCTAAAAATTTAGAATACCCCTTAACAGCCTTATCAAATAATCTGTGATCCCTACATTCATTTGCATAATAGTACACATCACGGGGACTAAATTCTTTTCCACTCTCAAGATGCTTTTCATATATTTTCAAATTACGATTAGTATATGCTTTTATTTTTTTATGACTTACCCCTACATCACTATTTATAAGATTTCCATACACCTCTAAATATTCATGAACAAATCCATGCCATTGAAAATTTCTACTTCTGTTGACTAATCGATATCGCCTTAAAGAATGTGTTGGATTTCCTTCTATATCAAAAGTTAAATAATATTTCATAGATACTGCATCCGTACTACGATCTAACGTACTTTTTAACTGCAACAATTTCTTTATATCTTCCGTATCTATTATGTCATCTGCGTCTAGCCAAAGAATATATTCTTTTGTAGCTTTAGAAAATGCAAAATTTCGTGCCGCTGAAAAATCTTCAATCCATTGAAAATCATAAACTTTCGCATCATACTTCTTCACAATTTCTTTTGTAGCATCTGTTGAACCTGTATCTACAATAATAATTTCATCCACAACACTTTTGACCGATTCTAAACATTTCGATATAGTTTGTTCCTCATCTTTTACAATCATGCATAAACTAATAGTAATCGAGTTTCCCATCATATCCCCCCTATCCTTTTGATGTATATGTTTAGGGAGAAATTTATATTTCTTTTGCTTCAAAATTGAGTTTTCATTTTACAAATGAAACATAATGAGGCGGTACAGGGGAATTTCACGAGAAGATTGCGCATCAATAAAAAGACCGAAGCCTGAACAAGACTTCGGTTCTTATATAGAGAATACATGATTTCGATTCCTTTTACTCCGCACCTTCCGCAGTTGCAATATCATTCTCTAAGTTTTCTCTTGATAGTTCAGCCGTCATAAAGTCAGCTGTTTCCGGAAGCGCTAAATGCATATGAGCTTTTTGACAAATTTGGATCGTACAGTTTTCTACAACATAATCGAAAACATGTCCACCCCCGCGAATTTCATCATCAATGTAATGTAAGTGGAAACCAGCTACACCAATACCTTGCGCGTAATCCGGCGTCCAAAATCCAGCCATCGTCCCATCCGTATCTTTAAACGAAAAAATCGGTTGTGATTTCGTCACTTCAACGAGCGGCGTATATGGTTTTTCTTGTCTTGGAACAGTTCTCGTTCTTACTTCACGGAACGTACCGTCCATTCGAATAGCGTAAAATAAGTTTTTACTCGGCATCAATTCATGTAATAACGCTTCAACTTCTTCACGATTCATCGGGTGTTCTACCGTATAACTCATTTCTTTTTCAAAAAACGTTACCGTCGCAAAAGGTGTTGTTTCTTCCGGTTCTACCTTTTCCGCTGAACCGTCTGAACGTAAATGATAAAACTCATTATCAAACGCAATCATTTCACCATCTAATTGATCAAATGTGCCGATGCCAAAATCACCACGTTCTTTCAATTCCTCAAAGCTAATAACACCATCATATATACCATCTAATAGCGCAAGCATTGTAGATGTTTGATATACTTCATTACTCGTTTTCGTTCTTTTTTCATCAATATCAATTAATTGCGCAACATTCATCTCAAGTCTGCCCCCATTAGTTTAATTGGTTTGGTAATAATTTTTCGCTTAATTTAATGTTGTCACGGTAATCGATTGGAATATCAATAATGACAGGACCGTCTGCTTCTAATGCCGTTTTCAATACATCTTCTAATTCATCTGGTGTATTGACACGAAGACCTAATGCCCCGAAACTTTCCGCATATTTCACAAGATCAACATCGCCAAACTCTGTAGCTGATGTTCTGCCGTATTTCATCATTTGTTGGAACGCAACCATATCGTACGTACCGTCTCTCCATACGAGATGGACAACCGGAGCATTTAAACGTACCGCTGTTTCTAATTCCATCGCTGAGAATAAGAAACCACCGTCACCTGACACTGAGACTACTTTTTTACCCGGTTCTACTAAAGTAGCAGCAATTGCCCAAGGAAGTGCAACACCTAACGTTTGCATACCGTTACTAAATAATAATCTACGTGGTTCATAAGAACGGAAACATCTCGCCATCCAAATAGAATGGGAACCGATGTCACATGTAACGGTTGTATCGTCACTAATTAAAGAACGAAGTGTACGAATAACTTGAAGTGGATGCGTAACACCTTCTGAAGCACGATTTGGAACTAATGCTTGCTCTGATAATTTCGAGCGTAATCGTTCTAAAACTGCTTCTGATTTCGTATTTAATACAAGCTTCGGTAATTTCTCTGCAATGCTATTTACAGTTAAAGCGATATCGCCAATTAATTCACGCTCTGGTTGGTAATCATGATCGATATCCGCTTGGTGGTCATCAAGATGAATAATCGTTCTGTCTCCAAGTTTATTCCAGAATTTCGGATCATACTCAATTGGGTCATAACCGATTGAAATAACAAGATCGGCTTCTTCTAGTAAAATATCACCTGGTTGGTTACGGAATAATCCAACGCGGCCGAAGAAATGATCTTCTAGCTCACGTGAAATCGCGCCAGCTGCTTGATATGTTTCAACGACAGGAAGTTCTGTATCAGCAATTAATTCACGAACCGCTTTCGTTACTGCATTCGTGCTCGCTCTCATACCGAGTAAAATAACTGGTAATTTCGCTGATTTTATTTTTTCTACTACATATGTAATTTCATGTGTGGGAGCGATTCCAAGCTGTGGCTTAGAAAGCGCACCGATAGACTCTACAGTCGTTTCCGCAGTCATAACGTCTTGCGGAAGACTTACTAAAGTAGCTCCTGGATTTGTGGAAGTCGCACTTCGGAATGCATTTGATAGCGCTTCTGGCACATTATCAGGATGCTCTACTTCTACGCTATATTTTGTGATTGGTTCGAATAGTGCAGCATTATCCATAGATTGGTGCGTACGTTTTAATCGATCCGTACGTGGAACCGCACCAGCTAAAGCAACAACGGGATCACTCTCCGCATTCGCAGTAACAAGACCTGTCGCTAAATTCGATGTCCCTGGTCCTGAAGTTACAAGACACACACCCGGTTTCCCTGTTAATCTACCAATAGCAGCTGCCATAAATGCTGCATTTTGTTCATGACGACAAACAATTAACTCTGGTCCTCTTTCTTGCAGTACATCAAATACAGAGTCAATCTTCGCTCCTGGAATACCGAAAACATGTGTAACACCTTGTTTAATTAAACAATCAACAACAAGATCTGCTCCTTTTGTTTTTGTTTTCACGTCGTTTGCTTTTACACCTGTACTCAAACTAATCATCCCTTTATTTCATAATGTGTGTAATAAAGATTTTTATTTTATATAATTCACTACATTAATTAATGTGGTGTAATATATCTCGCTTATCATTATAGTACAAATGCATTATTTTTCCAACGATATGAATTTGACAGTTTTTTGACAAACAAAAAGGAAAACCCTTACATTTTTCTACAATAAAAAAGACGCCCCTATACTAGGAGCGTCTTCCCTTATTACGCTTGTTGTTGCGCGTTATATAATTCTTCAAGTGGCTTCATGATAATTTTGTTAACGTCAGTGATAACGATGTTTAAACGTTGCTCAGTTTCCATTAACTTTGTAATTTTAGCATCTTGTTGAATACGAGCTACAACCTCTTGTGCTTTTTGGTTATCTTCTTCAGTAATTTCTTGACCTTGCATCATTTTTTGTTGTAGGCCAAGTTGCATCATGCGGAACTCATCGAATAAGCTCTTTGAAGCTGCATCTCCTTGTACTGCTGCGTAGCTTGCTTTTAATGTTTGGAAATCTTCATTTTCAGCGATTGTTTTTTGTAATTCATATGCAACATCATGAATGTTTTTTGTCATTTTATTTTTCCTCCTTTAGAAGGCTAGCGCTTTTCGCTCGCACCGCCTTTTAAGTGCATTTACATACGCACCTCTTCTTACCATATCAAACTATGCAAGAGATGTGAAGAAATTTCACTTTTATTACTTAAGGAACAAGAGCAACAAACCTTGAATAAATCCAATCGTTCCTCCTAATAATGCCCCTAAATATGTAATCATCTTCAACTCATTTTTTGTAATAGATAGTACAAGATCTTCTAGTCTTTCTGTAGAAAATGTAGACACTTCTTGCTGTACGATTTCCGCAAGGTGTAGATTTTTCAATATACTCCCAACGTTTTCTGTCCCCCACTGCAATCCTTTCTGCATCAGACCAGGGACCAACTTTTCAATGATTGTTTCTCGAACTGGCTCACATACTTGCTGAACAGATTGATTTAAAAATTTACTCACTGTTTCCTCAACTTTAACTGCTGACAATATGGATTTCACAATCATTTCTTTTTCTACAAACGTTTCTAATTCTTTTACATCTCTTCCTTTTAACTTTTCCCACTCTTTTTGCAGTACATCAGTTAAAAGCTGCTTTGTGCCATCTTGCCCTAAAAACTTAATGACTTCTGGCTGCACACGATCCACTACACTTACATTTCCTAAAAACATCCCGACTAAGTTAAGCAGCGTTCCCCTAGAAGCAAAAAAATCATCAATCATTTTTGAAAGACGCGCTTTCCCTTCTTCACTTTCAAAAAATTTAATTCCTCGCTCTAAAATAAACGCCGAGACATTTGGGATCGTATTCTCTATTTTTTCATGTACAGAATGAGGTAAAGCTTGTTCCCATGTATATGTATAGTACTCCGTTAAAAATGCCTGAATCTTTTCTGTAATCGCATGTTCGATTTTACCGATTGCTTCTTTTTCTACATGCGCTACATCCCATTTTTCTAACATTTGTCGTAACGACTGTTCATTCGTAATTACTTTATCCACTTCTGCTTGTGCCCAGTGGATTAAACTTTTTTGAAACTCTTCATTTGTTAGCTTCTTTCCGATTCCTTCTGGCGTTAACAAATGCTCTACAACCATTTTTCCTAATTGAACAGCAAGCTCATCGCGACGTTTCGGAATTAACCCTGGCGTAAATGGAACTTGAAACTTTCCAATATAAATCGGACGATGAGGACGGAATAACATTTTTATTGCTAAATGATTTGTGTATCCTCCAATAATCGCCCCGAGTCCTGTTGTTGTTAACATATTCAACCATATATTCATCATAATCAACCTTTCACTTCTCCAAAACTATAGCATATCGTCATACGGACAAAAGTATAATGGTATAAAAATGTATTTGCAATATATAGCTTCGCCTATTATGCAAACATCTTGTTAATAAAGGAGTGATTTCGTTGGTTCTTGGTCTTTTAACTTCTAAATTTCATCACGAGCAAATGTATTACACCGAAATCGCTAAGCGAGCTCGTCTGTATCATAACGTCGTTGCTCAATTCACACCGTTTAGCATTGATTCAAAGACAGATCTTGTTTCTGGTCTTATTTATGATACAGATACAGGAAATTGGATAGATCAAACCTTTCCCATTCCTTCATACATATATGATCGCTGTCATTTCAAAGAAGATAAAGACTTCCACCAAGCAAAATCGATTATTCATTCATTACGCAAACGTTCCTCGACTACTTTTTTAAATAACACACTTATTAATCCAAGTGATTTACACAATCTTTTTCTTACTAATAAACGTCTTTCCCCTTACATTCCAAAAATAAAAAAAGGAACGGTACAAGGAATTTTCAAATTACTACTAGAAACAAGAGATATCATTATACGACCAATCAATATACATTCTAATGAAAATTTATATCGAGTCACTTACAAACATAAAACATTTCATATCGATACAATAAATGAACAGCATCGTACTTCTACTCAATTCAAACGGACAGATGACCTTATATCATGGTGCCAATCGAACATACACTCATCCCGTTATATGATTCATCCAATGTTACATGCTCCAAATCAACTATCATATCCGATTCATATTCGAACCATTATGCAAAAAAATAAAGAACAGAACTGGGTAGTGCTCGGTCAATTCATACAAAAAGCTTCATTCCCAGCACAATTTTTACTTCCCGTAACAGAGCGTTCCATGATACATCCATTTTCCAAAATTAAATATTTGCTTTCTTCAACTGGTGTTCAATTATTGAAAGATGCTTTGCATGATGTTGTAAATGAAGTGTTCAAAACACTCGATCAGTCCTATTCGTCATTATTTGAATTAGAACTTTCTACCATTATGGATCAAAAAGGTGCCATTTGGCTTATGTACGTTAATACGATGCCTTCTTACGAAGTTTATACTAGGTACAACGACGAACTGGCTGAACAAATTTTTCATGGTCCATTAAAATTTAGCCGATTTACACCATAACGAAAGGAGGAGCCCCCCGTTGAAAGAACACATATATACATTAAGTATTTCAGATGAGCATCCAAATAGTATTACTTTACCTTACGTTTTTTCTATTACACCGCCAATTACATCCCTTTCCTTTGGCTTACGTTATATTGCATGTGAGAATATTAAAATTCACTATTCATTCACGCGAGAAATCATTATTGGCGAACAAATTGCAGCCAATCTTTTACTACCGCATTCAGCAACAATCCATGCCTTCTTACACAATCAAACCATTGTTTTCGGCCCATTAATCGGGATTTTCACAACTGGCTTTAACGATGATTCTAATTCTCCTTTAGGGAGTCGTTCCATCTCTCTCGGTGAGTTATTAACACCACCATTCACATTGCAGCCATTTGTATTTGTCTTTGGCCTTCAACATATAAACTGGGCAGAGGAAACAATTGAAGGGTACTTCTTTCAAGATAGCAAATGGGTAAAAAACAAAGTCCCTTTACCAAATGTCATTTACGACCGTTTACCAAATCGCCAAGCAGAAAATTACAAACCTATCATAAGAGCAAAAAAACGATTAGAAAGCGACTATGCGATTCCATGGTTTAATCCAGGGTTTTTCAACAAATGGGAAGTGCATCGCCTTCTAATGAAAGAAGATTCAATGAAACCATTCTTACCAAAAACAGAAGAATTCCAACATTTTGAACAAGTAGAACGACTTCTCGGTACGTATAAGTACATTTATATGAAGCCGATACATGGTAGCTTCGGAAGAAACATTCATCAAATACTCTATTCTCAAACTGAAAATCGCTACTATTGTCGTTATCGTGAAAATGAACAAAATAAACTAAGAAAGTATCAATCATTAGAAGCACTTCTTAACCATGTGTTAAAAGGACATGATTTAAAAAAATTTATCGTACAACAAGGTATCTCACTGCTCCGCTTCGAAGGGCAACCCGTCGATTTTCGCATTCATACAAATAAAAACCATTTTGGTAATTGGGTAGTCAGTGCAATCGTCGCAAAAATCGCCGGTAAAGGTAGCTTAACAACTCATGTAAATAGCGGCGGTGATACGAAATTACTTCAGGAACTATTTCCCGATTCAACAAAGCAGGTTCAAATTGAAAATAAACTAAAACAAACAGCCTTACAAATCAGCTATGCACTTGATCGACAAGTAACTGGGAACATTGGAGAGATTGGTTTCGATATCGGTTTAGATACAGCGGAAAACCCGTGGTTATTTGAGGCAAATTCTAAACCAGGGCGAACTGTATTCCAAGATGAAAAGTTAAAAGAACAAAGCGAGCTTACGCGCCAATTATTTTATGAATATGCCATCTATTTAACTGAACATTCTTTGCGCGATTCGAAAGAAAAAGTATCTCAAATACAATCAAACCCTGCACCTAACACTGAAAATATCCCATCCCCTATGATTAACTCACAAATAAAAAAACAAAAACTTCCACCTCATTCATAAGGTGGAAGTTTTCTATTTATCCCGCTATTTGTGGGCAGTAAAACCCCCACCTCAAAATTCGGCTGGAGCAAAGAAGTTAAGCGGAAACCCTGCTGCCCGTAAACGCCCGATTGGTACGGGCTAATAATCAGTGGGGGATGAACACCCTCCACTGATTAAAGTTTCACTTTATACAAACTTCACTACAACTTCCATTTCCACATTACATACTCCGCAATAAAAAATATGATTGCAATATTCATTTGAATTATTATGTGTTAAACCATCTACCGCACTTAATAATTCCTGATCCATATATGCACTGTAATCATCTATGTAATCCACAGTTTTTCCATAATCTTGGAGTATTCCTTGGCAATTTTGACAAGAATATGTTTGTGATTCTAATGCATTGCAAAGCGGGCAAATTCCCATCGTGATTCCTCCATATGTTATCCTTTTTAGATTCTAGCCGTGCATAAGAGCGGTCAGTCAGTACCTTTTCCTGCTCCATCCCGGATTAAAACAGAACTATGAAGTTAATACCAATTTAATTTTTATTTTACTAAGCTGTAAGCACAGCTGATTATATATAGAATTTAAACGTAGATGATTTCGCTCTTAGTTTGGCCTTCTTTCTTAAAAATACAACGATTACTCTTATTTCATAATTTACAAAATAGCGAAGATTTTTTTACAAAATTTACAAATTATTATTTTGTATATCTTTCTAGGTAACATCCATACTATGAGTACAAACTTAATTACCGATGGATTAGCGCCAAACGGGGCGATAATCTGGTTCAAATCCAGCTAGTCCAACCAAAAAAATTTTTATAACTCTAAGGAGGATATATTCCTATGGCAAACCAAAGTTCTTACAATCAATTAGTAGTACCAGGAGCAACAGCTGCAATCGATCAAATGAAGTACGAAATCGCTCAAGAATTTGGTGTACAATTAGGAGCAGATTCTACGGCTCGCGCTAACGGTTCTGTTGGTGGAGAAATTACAAAACGTCTAGTTGCAATGGCTGAGCAAAGCCTTGGCGGATTCCAAAAATAAATATATATGGCAAAAAGGTCTCAAGGCATATGCCTTGAGACCTTCCTTAATTTATTGCAACATTTGTAAAAACTTCTTCGTTCGTTCTTCTTTTGGATTTGTAAATACATCTTCCGGTGTACCTTGTTCGACAACGACACCGCCATCCATGAAAATAACACGGTTCGCAATTTGATGAGCAAAGCGCATTTCATGCGTTACAATGACCATCGTCATTCCTTCTTTAGCAAGTTCTTTCATAACCTTTAAAACTTCTTGAACTAGCTCAGGATCAAGTGCTGACGTTGGTTCATCAAATAGTAAAACTTCCGGCTCCATCGCAAGTGCACGAGCGATTCCAACGCGCTGTTGTTGTCCACCTGATAATTGGAACGGATATAAGTCTACTTTATCCGCAAGACCAACTTTTTCAAGGAAATAGTTTGCTTTTTTCTTCGCTTCTTCTTTCTCCATCTTTTTCACTGTAACGAGCCCTTCCATTACATTTTGAAGTGCCGTTAAATGAGGAAATAGATTATGGTGCTGGAATACCATACCTGTTTGCGTACGAAGATTTACAATATCTTTCTTCGTTACTTTTTGAGAGAAATCGAGCTCTTTATTGCCGATGCGAATATTACCAGCATTCGGCGTTTCTAACACGTTGAGGCAACGTAAGAATGTCGTTTTACCAGATCCAGATGGCCCGATAATAACAACCACTTCGCCCTTCTCAACTGATAAATCTATATGCTTTAGTACGGTATTATCTCCGAAACTTTTTTGTAAATGTTGAATTGAAATCATAAAAACAAAAACTCCTTTTATGAAAGGGTTATTTTAGAGTATAACGTTCTGAACGTTTTTCTAATATTTGTTGCACGATAGATAATAAGAAGCAAATTACCCAATAAATTAGACCTGCTTCAAAATAAACAATTAAAAACTCATAGTTCATTGCCGCAATTTCCTGCGCTTTTCGGAACATTTCTGTTACTAAAATTAACGACGCTAATGAAGTATCCTTCACTAAACTAATAAATGTATTCGAAAGCGGCGGAATAGATACACGCGTCGCTTGCGGTAAAATAACACGTTTTAATGCTTGCGGATATGTCATCCCAATTGTGTAAGCTGCTTCCCACTGTCCTTTCGGAATAGAAAGAATAGAAGCACGAATAATTTCAGATGCATATGCACCAACATTTAATGAAAAACCAATAATTGCTGCTGTATATGGCTCAACCTCAATATTAAGAGTTGGAAGACCATAGAAAATAATAAATAACTGTACAAGAAGTGGCGTTCCGCGAATGATAGATACATAGATACGAGCAATCCATTGTAAAATACGACTACCTGAAATACGAGCGAGCGCTGTTAGCGTCGCAAGTATAATACCGATAATAAATGTAATAAGCGTTAATGGAATTGTCGTAAATACAGCTTCCTTCAGCATAGGCATGAAGGAAGACTGCATAATATCTATCCAAGTAGACAGTCGATCTGAGACCACTACACTACTTAGAAACATTTTCACCGAACCATTTTTTCGTTATTTTGTCATACGTACCGTCTTTTTTCATATCTTCTAACGCTTTATCTACTTCTTGTACAAGCTTATCGCTACCTTTACGGAATAAGAATCCACTTTGTGAAGCTTCTTTTTCTGTATCTACAATTTTAATTTTTGCATCTTTTTTCGTTTCTAAATAATTTAATACTGATAACTTATCATTAATTGTAAAATCAACGCGTCCTGAAGCTAATAATTCTGCCGCTTGGCTAAATCCTTCTACACCTTCGATTTCTGCACCGTTTTTCTTAGCAATATCTGCATAGTTACTCGTTAAAGATTGTGCTCCTTTTAACCCTTTTACATCAGCAAATGTAGCAGGCTTATCTTTATCTTTTGCGATAACTAATGCCGCTGAAGATGAAATGTATGGTTTAGAGAAATCGTATTTCTTTTGACGATCTTCACGAATACCAACTTCGTTTGCAACCATATCGAAACGTTTTGCGTCTAGGCCAGCAAGTAAGCTATCCCATTGTGTTTCTTTAAATACAGGTTTTACACCTAAACGTTTTGCAACTTCTTCCGATAGTTCAACGTCAAATCCAGTTAATTTATTGCTTGAATCGTGGAACGTAAATGGTGGATATGTACCTTCTGTACCAATTACAAGTTCACCGCTTTGTTTAATCTTTTGTAACGCGTCTTGACTAGCTGTATCTTTTTTCTCTTCTTTACCGCAGCCGGCTACAATCCCGATCGCTAATGTAGTTACTGCAAGCACTGAAAATAATTTTTTCATGATGGTAATCCTCCAAGTATTCTGATAGGAATTTAAAAACTATATTGATTGTATGCAATCTTGAGCAATTTTTCAATGAAAATGTTCTTATTTAGTTTATCCTTTTTCTTCATAATCAAACAAAAGGGAAAAATAACGCTACATACAAAAAATAAGTAACATTTTTTAATATAGCATTTATTGTAGGAAAGGTAAAATAATACTTCTTATTATGTACCTTTATCGCCGACATTTTGCCAACAAAAAAGAACTTGCAACAATCGCAAGTTCTTCCCCGTATTAAGCGCTCTGGTTTCCTTCCATTTGCGTTTTGTACATATCGTAATAACGCCCACGCTTTTTCATTAATTCATCATGAGATCCTTTTTCTAAAATGGTTCCTCTATCAAGCACAATAATTTGATCTGCGCTTTTAATTGTTGAAAGTCGGTGAGCGATAATAAACGTCGTTCGTCCTTTCTTCACAACCTCTAGCGCTTGTTGAATCATCGCTTCAGTCTCTGTATCAATACTAGAAGTCGCTTCATCTAAGATTAAAATCGCCGGATCAAAAGCAAGCGCCCTAGCAAACGATATAAGTTGTCGTTCTCCGGTTGAAAGTGTACTCCCTTTCTCCGTAATTTCTTCATCTATATTGTTTGCAAACCTTTCAGCACCAACGTCACGTAACGCCTTTACGATGCGATCTGTTGAAATTTTTTCATTCTCTAAGCTAACATTGGATGCCACTGTCCCGCTAAATAGAAACGGATCTTGTAGTACAATTCCCATATGTTCACGAGTTGCTTGTTTCGGCATCTCTGTTACATCGTGACCATCAATCGTAAGCTTTCCTTTTTGAAATTCATAAAACTGAAAGAGCACATTCATAATGGAACTTTTTCCTGACCCAGTATGACCAACAAGTGCCACCGTCTCTCCTTGTTTTGCTTCGAAAGAAATATTTTTTAACACTTCATCTTTTCCATTATAAGAAAACGAAACATTTTCGAATTTCACATTTCCGTTTAAGCGAGGCATACGATCTTCTTCCACTGCCTCTCCCTTTTCCTCTAGCAATTCGAAGACACGCTCTGATGCAACGCGCGATTGTTCTAAGTTAGCAAGCTGATTTACCATATTTGTAATTGGTGAGAACAATCTCGTTAAATAATCAACGAACGCATACAGTATCCCTAGAGAAATGATGCCTGAAGCACTTAATGAAGCTCCCCCGAAATACCAAATCACACCCGTGAAAGCGATATTTCGTAATACAGACACTAAGTTATGCGAAGTTGCTGCATTTAAATTTAAAATTTTATTTTGATACTTAAAATAATCGCCATTTAATTCTTCAAACTCTTTTTTCGTTTCACGTTCTTGACGGAACGTTTGAATAATCGGCATCCCTTGAATCGATTCATTCACTGTACCGTTAATATCGGATAAACGTGAACGCATTTTATGATTGTATACAGATGCATACTTTCTATATAAAATCGCCCAAACAATTAAAATCGGGATAATTAATAAACAGAACGACGCAAGTTTCACATCGAGTAAAAATAGCGCAGCAAATATCCCGACAATATAAATGATACTGGAGACAAATGTCGCAAGTACTGTTACGTATAAATCCCGAATGGCCTCTGTATCATTCGTTACACGCGAAACGATTTTCCCTGCTGGTAAATGATCAAAGTACCTGATCGGTAACGTTTGAATATGAGAGAAGACATCTTCCCTCATAATTTGAATAATTTTGTTCGCTGCCTTCTGTAAGAAAAACTGCTTTCCATATGCAAATAATGACACAATTACTAATAGAGTAAAATAGCCTCCACCAAGTAATAGTAGGGGGTTTATTTCTGGCTTATAAAACGCAAACACTTCTTCCTTCGTTAATGCTTTCGCTTTATACACTTGCACCGCCTTACCATTTTGAACGGTAATCATATCACCTTTTACAGAACGTGACCCTTCAATATTCACTTTATTTGGTACAAAGTAATATTGAAAACCGACTTGCATCACGCGTACTTCTTTTCCTTTTTTCTCACCTTGTTCAAAGCGATCACTTCGCTTATAATAGGCGCCATTATATGAAACAGCATCTTCACTCTTTTCTGTCTCATACCAAGATTTCTCTATCGCAACGATATGATCGTCAATCATCGTTTTAGCGACGAACGGACCGGCAAGCTCTGCGATAACGAAAATAAATAACATCGCCATCGCTGCAAAAATCGTCCCTTTTACTTTCATCGCATATTGAAACAATCGTTTTGAAACACTCATATTTTCACCCCACTATCCGTACTTTCATTTTCACCTTGTTGTCTTTCAAACTGCTCAGCATACCAGCCTCCGTTTCGAAGAAGCTGGTCATGCGTGCCTTCTTCCATAACTTCGCCGTCATCCATAACGAGAATCCAATCTGCATGTTGTACTGCAGATAAACGGTGCGTCGTAATAATCGTCGTCTTTCCGCTTCTTTCCGTTCTTATATTTTCAATGATCGCCGCTTCCGTACGAGCATCAACAGCTGATAACGAATCGTCCAAAATTAATATTTCTGGATTTTGAATAACCGCTCTCGCAATTGAAATCCTTTGCTTTTGCCCTCCTGATAACGAAACACCTTTCTCTCCAACGAGCGTTTCTAATCCTTCTGGTAAAAACTCTAAGTCTTTTGTAAACGCAGCAATTTCAATGGCTTTCTCGAGCTCTTCTTCAGTCGCTTCCCTGTTTCCGAATAAAATATTTTCCCTCGCTGTTTTTGAGAATAAAATGTGCTCCTGAGGTACATATCCAATCCACCCGAGTACATTTTCACTCGTCATTTTATCTAATGTCACATCAGAAACTGCAATATCCCCTTCTCCAAGCGGATATTGACGAAGAAGCTGACGTACAAGCGTCGTTTTTCCGCTTCCTGTTTTTCCGACAACCCCTAGCGTTTCTCCTTGTTTTAATGTAAAAGAAACCTTTTTTAAATTTTCTTCAGCTGATGAAGGATATGAAAAAGAAACTTCATCAAACTGAATATAATCAGGCTCTTGTACAAGCTTTGGATTTTTCGGATTCTTTACATCTGGTTCATACGCTAACGTTTCATTCACACGGTCGAGCGACGCATTTCCTCTTTGCATAACATTAATTAATTCACCAATTGCAAACATTGGCCAAATCATCATCCCTAAATACACGTTAAAGGAAACGAGCTCACCAAGTGTCACCTTTGATTGGAATACAAGGTATGCACCGTACACTAAACCAATTAAATAACTAAGTCCGACAAGCATTTTCACAGTTGGTTGGAATAACGCATCGATTCTTGCTACTTTCATATTTTTTTCGTAGACGTCATCTCCTAAATGATGAAATCTTTCCTGATCTGCGTTCTCTTGTACGTATGCACGAATCACGCGCACACCAGCAATTGATTCAAGTACTTTATCGTTCATATCACCGAACGCATCTTGCGCAACTGTAAATCTTTCATGCAATTTCTTCCCATATATATTCATCGCATATGCCATAATTGGAAGCGGTATAAGGGCCGCTAATGTAAGCTCCCAACTTATTGTAAATCCCATCATAAAAACGATTGTAAGCATATATAAACTAGAGTCTACAAGCGTTAATATACCGAAACCAGCTGTCATAGCGATTGCTTTTAAATCGTTTGTTGCTCTCGCCATTAAATCGCCAGTACGATTTTTTTGATAAAACGTCGGTGTCATCTTGAGCAAATGCCCCATAAATTTCGAGCGCATCGTCTTCTCAAGTACGAACGCACCTCCAAACAATTGATGTTGCCAAACAAAAGTAAGACCATATCCAACTATCGTAACTCCTATTAAAATAAGAATAGACTCCATAATTGCTGCATTCGTTAACGTTCCTGTTTTTATATTATCAATCGTAACCCCTAGTACTTTTGGGGGAATGACTTCAACTATATTTACAATTAAAAGCGCACCAATCGCGATACTATATCTCTTCCAATGCTCTTTAAAAAACCATCTTAACTTTAGTAATACTGAAAACAATGTAACCTCTCCCTTCTCGTTTTCGTTTAACCCTCATTTCTTTATCCGCTATCCAAACCCATCACATTTACATTTCGTAACCCATACAATCTCATCACATTTTTCCACCTTCCAAATTTCAGTTTTATAGTAACCATATAAAGTATGGAAACAAGCAAATTGGACAAAAAAAAGCATACCGTCGCTTGACGATATGCACAAAAATGCATAAAAGCGTACGTTACGATATACGCAACGTACGCTTCTCATAAGACAAAAAAGTCCTATATATCCGCACGGGTTGCGTAATAATATGAATGTTTTCCGCCGTTTAATACAGCTAAACCCATTACATTTACGATTACAATCATTACGCACACCCCCTTCATTTATTTTCCATTTATAATCTTACAACTTTATTGAGTATTCTGTCAATTGTTTTTTTCGCTTTAAAATAATCTTTTATCACAAAAAATGAAAGTGATGCATTCTACTTATAATTCAGTTTGAAATGAGAGAATGTTCTATAAGAAAGGGCATACAAAATAAAAAAAGAATAAGAAATCGTTTTCACAAATATTTCATTTGAAAAATATTATCAAACCCCCTACAATCACCTTATACTCACTCTTACAAGTTGCTATTTTAGGAGGACTAATCATGACAACTAGCAATACGTACAAATTTTATTTAAACGGAGAATGGAGAGAAAGCTCTTCTGGACAAACAATCGACATTCCATCTCCATACTTACACGAAGTAATTGGGCAAGTACAAGCAATTACTCGCGGAGAAGTAGATGAAGCAATTGCATCTGCAAAAGCAGCTCAAAAATCATGGGCTGAAGCTTCTCTACAAGATCGCGCAAAATTTTTATATAAATGGGCTGATGAGCTCGTAAATATGCAAGATGAAATTGCCGATATTATTATGAAAGAAGTCGGTAAAGGATATAAAGATGCGAAGAAAGAAGTTGTTCGTACAGCGGACTTCATTCGTTACACAATTGAAGAAGCTCTACATATGCACGGAGAAAGCATGATGGGCGATAGCTTCCCTGGCGGAACAAAATCAAAACTTGCGATTATCCAACGCGCACCACTTGGTGTTGTATTAGCAATCGCACCGTTTAACTACCCAGTAAACTTATCTGCTGCAAAACTTGCACCAGCATTAATTATGGGTAACGCTGTTATTTTCAAACCAGCAACTCAAGGTGCAATTAGCGGTATTAAAATGGTTGAAGCACTTCATAAAGCTGGCCTTCCAAAAGGTCTTGTAAATGTAGCTACAGGACGCGGTTCTGTAATTGGTGACTACTTAGTAGAACACGAAGGTATCAATATGGTATCGTTCACAGGTGGTACAAACACAGGTAAACACTTAGCGAAAAAAGCTTCAATGATTCCACTTGTATTAGAACTTGGTGGTAAAGACCCTGGTATCGTTCATGAAGATGCTGACTTACAAGATGCTGCAAACCATATCGTAAGCGGTGCATTCTCTTACTCTGGTCAACGTTGTACAGCTATTAAACGTGTACTTGTACACGAAAACGTAGCGGACGAGCTTGTTGACTTAGTAAAAGCGCAAGTAGCTGAACTATCAGTTGGATCTCCAGAACAAGACAGCACAATCGTTCCATTAATCGACGATAAATCTGCTGACTTCGTTCAAGGTTTAGTTGATGATGCTGTAGAAAAAGGTGCAACGATCGTTATCGGTAACAAACGTGAGCGTAACTTAATTTACCCAACATTAATCGACCACGTAACAGAAGAAATGAAAGTTGCTTGGGAAGAGCCATTTGGCCCAATCCTTCCAATCATCCGTGTTTCTTCAGATGAGCAAGCAATTGAAATTGCTAACAAATCAGAGTTCGGCTTGCAAGCAAGTGTCTTCACAAAAGACATTAACAAAGCATTTGCAATTGCTAACAAAATCGAAACTGGTTCTGTTCAAATTAACGGACGCACAGAGCGCGGCCCTGACCACTTCCCATTCATCGGTGTAAAAGGTTCAGGTATGGGCGCACAAGGTATTCGTAAGAGCCTTGAGTCTATGACACGTGAAAAAGTAACTGTATTAAACTTAGTTTAATCTTATATTCAGCAGCTGATCTAATATTTAGGTCAGCTGCTTTTTAAATTTCCGAAACACTTGTGTATTATGAAGCGGTTTAAATCCGACAGAATTGTATAACTTCTCAGCACTTTCATTTCCTTCTATATAACATAGCCTAATGTCTTCGTACCCGTCTTCTAACAACTTGTTCATACCAAATTGCAAGGCTTTACGCCCATATCCATTTCCTTGATGACTTTGTGCAACCATTAAATTCTCTATTGTCCCTTCCCCTACCGTAACTGATGCAACCAACTGTTCATTTTTAAAAACCACATACACATTACTTTCATTGTTCAATTTGTATTTTTTTATACTATCTTCTGGAGCAAGATAAGGCTTCATATCATTCATTTCATGCAATTCGTAATAACATTCCTGTACCATTTTTACAAACTGGTTGAAAAATCTATCTTCATACTTAATAAACGTGATATCCGTTTCTGGAAAACTCCCTCCCTTATATATCAATTCAAGCGATCCCCACCATCTTTCAAATCCCATTTTCTTAGCAAAACCAATACAATTTTCTGATTCTGTTCTCATATAAGTGCACACAAAATCCGGTTTTATTTTAGAAATTAACTCTTCTATTGCCTTGTATAACCCAGAACCAATACCTTTCAAGCGAGAACCAGGTTCCACATACACACTTATTTGACCAATAGACTCTCCATCACTATTTTTATAAAAGGATGAATACGCGAATCCTTCAATCCCATTTTGGTTATATAAAAGAAAATGCGTGGAATTCGATACAATATCATCTAAAGAACCTATCTCTTCTTCTGTCCCCATACTTTTTATTAAATTCAATGTCCTGATCCGATCTTCTTTTTCACTATAAGCACGTATCATTTAAATAATCTCCATTCCCATTAAAAGTAAATTCTCTACTGGAATTTATTCAATGAATCCGTCTCAAACCCTCCAATCCCTCAATAACGAACTCTTCTCTATAATCTGATTATTGCTATATCCATTGACGTATAAAAATACATTTGTTACTCTTAAATACGTTAATTTAATATTTAAATCCTCATTCGTATCTCGGTGAGGTAGAGGTTGCAGTCATTAAGAGTATCATTTCAGGAGATGTAGTGGCATTGATGAAGAAATGAGAAAGGAATGATTGCCGAAGTAAGTCGTGTCCACCATGCACGCTTGCTGGGTCTGCATTTAATAAGTGCAGAACTGTCACAAACGTTTCCGTTTGTGGAGAGCTATCGAGAGGTATGTCGTGGGTTTCTTATAAGATAGAAAGCATGTAGCGGCAAATTACGTGCTTTTTTTGTTTTGTTTGGGACTTCTCTTCCTGACTTCGGAAGACATACATATCTCCTCGCTTGACTTGGTTATACTAACTTTGGAGGTATTTTCTATGCAACAAAAAAAATGGGGCTTTTGGGTACTAACAGCTTTCGTTGTCGGTAACATGGTTGGCGCTGGTATTTTCATGGTGCCAAGTACGTTGGCACAAACAGCAAGCCCACTCGGTGTCACTTTAGCTTGGTTAACAACAGGGTTTGGTGTTTTAATGCTAGCTCTTGTTTTCGGTAATTTAGCAATTCGTCGTCCTGATTTAACGACAGGACCACAAAGTCATGCATATGCTTTATTCTCAACACCAAAAAGAAAGAAAATGGCTGGCTTCAGCATGGTATGGGGATATTGGGTTGCAAACTGGGCAAGTAACGTTGCCATCATTACATCTTTCGCGGGATATTTATCACTCTTCTTCCCGATTATGAAAGATACGCGACTATTATTTTCAATCGGCTCGTTCGATATAGAAGTTGGAAAGCTCATTACATTTACTATTTGTTCCGTCTTACTTTGGGGAACTCATTTAATATTAACAAACGGTGTAAGCGGAGCTGGGAAACTAAACTTCTTAGCAACAACAACGAAAGTAACTGGATTCCTTCTATTCATTGTCGTTACGTTATTTGCGTTCGAAGCTTCAAAGTTTGGACAATGGTACACACCGATGATCGATAAAGAAGGCGTATCACACGGTCTCCTTTCACAAGTGAATTTAGCGGCTCTTACAACGCTTTGGGCATTTATCGGAATTGAATCAGCCGTTCTTTTATCAAACCGAGCTACTTCTCCCAAAACGGTAAAACGTGCGACTGTTGCCGGTTTATTAATAACAGTTGCAATTTATTTAGGAATTACAATTTTAACAATGGGTGTACTTCACGTTGATAAATTACAAGCTTCGGAACGTCCATTAGCAGATGCATTAAACGCTGCAATGGGTCATGGCGGCGGGAAACTTATGGCATTACTTGCTCTTACTTCCCTATTCGGTTCCATCTTAGGCTGGATTTTATTAAGCTCAGAAGTACCTTATCAAGCAGCAAAAGAAGGTTTCTTCCCTTCCTTCTTCGCGAAAACAAATAAAAAAGGAAGTCCAATTCATTCACTACGATTAACAAACATTATGTCGCAAGTGTTCTTATTCTCAACATTATCAGGAACAATTGCAGAAGCTTATACATTCGTTATTACCGTATCAACACTGGCCTACCTCATTCCATATCTCGTCTCACCAATCTTCCAGTTAAAACTAGTCGCAACTGGTGAAACGTATAAAAATGAAATGCGGGCAAGAATTACAGATGGTATAGTCGCAGTGATCGCGCTTTGCTATGCACTATGGGTTATTAAAACAGGCGCATCCGATATAAAAACGTTCCTTCTCGGAATCGGTTTATTCGTAATTGGCTTTGCCTTCTATCCATTAATGAATCGTGATCAGAAAAAAAATAACGAAAAGAAAAACGAGCAAGTTGCGTAACGCAATTTGCTCGTTTTTTGCTTAATAAAACATATATAATAGAACAAAGAGGTGAAAAACATGTCAATCGAATCACTATGGAGCTCTCGCTTTCAACAACATATTCAAAATGCCATCACATACTTTGCACGTATGATTAACGGTTTGCTATATAGCTTCATCTTCGTCTCATGTATAGGTGCATATTATTACGCAAAGTTTCTTAAAACTGATCCTTCTAAAGAAATATCTTTATTACTCATCACAATCGTACTTACATTCATTATAACGAGATGTCCCATTCGCACATTTATTCAAAAACCGGACGCTGTCTATTTACTAGCACTAGAGGAAAAATTAACATCTTATTTTAAAAAATCTCTTCTATATAATTACATCATTCAGCTTTTCCCGCTTGTATTTACGTTCCTTATTATCGTACCGCTTGCCATGCAATCATTACAATTAACCGTACCTTTTTTATGTACAATCTTTATCGTTTTAATGATTACGAAAGCGTGGAACATGTACATACACTGGATATGGCGTGATAGTTATGAAAAAAGTATATGGTTTATCATTCGCATTGCTTGTAACACCCTGATCATTTACATGCTCTTTTATACTGCAAATGTGATTGTATTAGGCGGATTACTCTTACTTCTCGCTTTCCTACTTCTATATACGAAGAAACAGCCCACAAAGCGAATACCGTGGGAATACGTAATTGAGCAAGAAGAAAAAATGGACGTTCGTTTCTATCAATTTGCTAGCATTTTCACCGATGTTCCGCAACTGAATAAGCAAGTAAATAAAAGAAAATGGCTTACAAATTGGATTGAACCTATATTACATAAAAAGCGAGCAACGTTCTTCTATTTACATACACTAGCATTTTTACGCGGGAATGATTATTTCGGTATATATATTCGCTTAGGTTTGATCGGTGCCTTCGCCTTATATTTTATACCAAACATATACGTAAAAGGCGCTATCGCTTACATCGTCCTATATATGATCTCTATGCAGCTACGGTCCCTGTGGAAATATTTTTCGGGAAATATTATTGTAGCATTGTATCCGATTGATACTAAAAAACGAATGAACCAATTTCTTCGCTTAATCTTTATATTACTAAGCATTCAACTCATTGTATTTTCAAGTGTTATACTCATTGCTACAGTACAATTTTTACATAGCCTTATCATTATAATTATCGGGTTACTCTGGATCAAATTAATTATTATACCAAAAACGAAGAAACGAATTTCTGCATTTTAACGAAAAAAGAGGCTGTGCATCACAGCCTCTTTTTTCGCCCCAAAATTTCTAATCACTTTTCATAGGCAGTTCTCATATAGTGAAAATGACTATACAATTCCTATCCATAAGTTAAATAATGATTTTACACATATATAAATACAAAAGATGGGAGCCTTATTTATGAATAACAATCCACCTTCAACGCCCCCAAATCCAACGGAAACGAATAATAATGAAGTGAGCTTACAAACGTTACGCGTCATTGGGCTTATTGTACTGATTAGTGGCTACATATTAGTAGCTCTGTCTGAAGTAGGAACGTTAAAAAATCTTTTACTACAGCCTAGCACTACTCCAAATTTAGCTGAAGTTGATCCGTTTTAAAAATTATATAAAAAGCGAGTCTCAGTATAACTGGTTCGCTTTTATATAGTTTCATCCAATCTGAGAAACATTTCCTTCATTCTGATACTTCTCTTTCCCAATCGCCTTCATAAATAATAAAATACTGCTCATACCAACGATGAAATATAGAGCACTCATGCCCCAAGATGCAATAATTGAACCTAACATAACTCCTAATGCACCGTTCATTTTTGCTACCTGAAAGACCATTCCATTAATCGCCATGTATGAACCTCTTGCCTCATTCGGCACCATATCTGCCATAATAGATTGCCGTACTGGCACATACATCATCTCACCTACCGTTTGGCAAAGCCCTGCAATTAATAAAATCCATAAGCTATTGCTCGTTCCGAGTATTGTAAAGCCAATCGTATAAATGAATAAACCTACATATAAGATTTTCAAATCATTGAAGCTTTTCAGCATTTTAATAAGAAGAGCTGAACATAATACAACTAAAATTGTATTCTCTGCAGAAATCCAGCTCAGCATGCGAATACCTGTTAAATCAAATGTAAAACCATTCCCGAATAAAAAGTGCATCGTTTCAAATTCCTTCTGTAAACGTACCCCTAAATAATTATTAATTTGAAACTCTAAAGATAACGTACATATACTTGCTGCACAAAAAATTAAAAACGCTCTATCTTTCATCACGACTTTATAACTATCTGCCATATCTTTTAATACATGTTTCTTCTCTACCGTTTTTCTCGCTACATACACTTCTTCCATATATACAGCCATCACATATAAAGTAATAACTGCAACAAGCGTTAATACGATAAACAATTGTAATCTATAGTTTTCAAATAGCAATCCACCAAATATTGCTCCAATCGCAATTGATAAGTTAATAGCCCAGTAGTTAATGCTGTACATCACTTTTCGATTTTCAGGTGTACTCACATCTATTAACATCGCTTCCGTCGCTGGATTCATAAGTCCAGATCCTAAACTATTCACTAACATAAACACAAATGTTAGCCACGGTGAATCTACATAATCTGAGTTTGCAATTCCCATACAAGCAATGGAAATGACTTGTATACTTTGACCAATAATCATTACTTTTTTACGACCAAGTCGATCACCAACATACCCACCGTATAAACCAATAATTAAAGAAGCTAACACATTGATGAGTAATAACGCCCCAGCAAGTGCACTACCTAACTTGATTGAAAAATAAATCGCCATAAATGGAAAAATCATTGTGGAAACAGTACGTGTTAAAAACGAAGTTATAATTCTAATTTTTATATTTCGATGCATACTCCAAAATCCCATTGTTTCCCCCTCCTTATGCTTACTTATTTTACTTTGAAAAAGAGGAAGAAAAAGGTTAGAATATTCTAAAGAGTTTCCCCTTTTATCCCGCATTAACGGGCATTAAGACCCCCACTGATTAAAGTTTCACTTTATTATAGAAGGAAGTGTATATATGAAAGTTATGGACTATTACATTCGTTTAAGATTACATGCACAAGACCAACAACATATGCGAAATAGCTTACAAGAATTAGCGGATGTTTTATATTGCAGTACGAAAAACGTGAAGATTTTATTAAAGAAAATGAATGAGGAGCAATTAATTAAGTGGACACCAGGGAAAGGTCGCGGGAATAAAACAGAAATTCTATTTATACATAGTTTCGTAGAAGCGATTGAATTCTATACAGATGAACTGTTAGCGCAAGAAAAATTAAAGGATATCTTTCTTCTTTTAAAAGAGCCACTGCCTCCCGCACTTCATAAAAACATTGAAGGTAAACTCCATCATCATTTTGGCTATGAACCTTCAAATGATATGTATGATATATTAAAAATCCCCATATCACGAAAAGTAATGCCGCTAGATCCGGCTTTTGCGGCTGTCACAACAGAGAGCCATCTTACTAGTCAAATTTTTGACACGTTAGTCGTTTATAACGATGTTACTGAAAAGATGGAGCCTCACATTGCACATACGTGGGAATTAAGTGAAGACCAGCTAACATGGACGTTCTATTTACGAAAAGATATACATTTTCATAATGAAGCGGTTTTAACTTCTAAAGATGTACAATTTTCATTTGAACGATTAAAGCAAGTTCAATCTCCTTTCGAATGGTTAACAGTAGAAATTGTTCAAATTGAAACACCGTCGCCACTACAAATACGATTCCATTTAGCAAAACCGAATTTATTTTTCTTACATTATGTAAGTTCCATGCAACTCGCAATTTTACCGCGTGATGCAGCCATTCAAAATCATCACTACATAGGAACAGGACCTTTCAAACTTGCTCATTACTCTGAAGACAATATCGTACTTGAAGCTTTCACCCATTATTTTAAAGAACGCGCGTTATTAGACCGTATTGAATTTTGGGGTATTCCTGATCATGTGCAAATAGATGCTGATTATGAACTACCAAATGAAGAAGAGAATGAAAGGTATGATATACAAATAGAAGAAATAGGTTGTATTTATGCCAGCTTCAACTTTACAAAACCTGGTCCCCATCACGACATTTACTTTCGTAAAGCTTGGAGAGAAATATATGACGTTGAAACGATACTTCGTAACATAGAAGGCAGACGCACAATTGCTGCATCGAGCTTTTTCCCTGAAAGAAGTCGCCAAATTCCTAAAAGGTCCTACTCTCTTGAAAAAGCGAAAGAGCATTTAAAAAAGAGCACATATAATGGAGAAACAATCCATATATACTTCTTCGCATTTAAAGATAGTGCAAATGACGCAGACTTCCTAAAAGAACGTTGTGAAAATTTAGGTATACAAGTAGAACTTCATCCATTTCCCGTTTCAGATTATACGGATCGTTCTATCGATAAACATGCCGATATTATTTTAATGGGAGAAGTATTTGCTGCCGATCATGAAATTGCATTTTTAAATGTATTTAAAAATAAAAGTTGCTTCGTAAATCGTTTTATGGACCCGCACTATGCAAAACAAATTAATTGTTTACTTGATACCTTTTTATTAGAAGACAATAAAGAAAAACGGTATAAACTTATGTATGAGATCGAAGAGTTTTTACAAGCAGAACACATCATTTTATTTAACTATCACGTTTTAAAAAGAAAAACATACCCTTCTTCTTTAAAAAACGTAACAATTGATTCATTCGGTTGGGCCAATTTTGCGAAGTTATGGATACAGCCATCCACGTATTAAAATGTGAGTTTTTATAAAAGGAGGAGAACCATGAAACGCATCCTAGAAAAAAGACTTTCCTATCTATACACAGGTGAGTTATTTTCAGTCATTACTTTTATTTTCACAAGTTACTTACTTAATTATGCTTATCCTACGTTACATTTATATTCCCTATATTCTTTTTGGGTCTCATTTCTTCTTTTAGAGTTTATCTTATTACAAGGAACCGCTTACTGGTACGTAAAGTGGAAAAGATTAAAAAAAGAAAAAACATCTGTTACACCTATTTGGATTATTCAATATTTAAAAATGCTAAAAAAGATAAATATCGGATTGATTATCACAGGACTTATTATGTTTACTATTGATTTTGTAATTTGGTACCCCCACTTACCTTTAGGTGGGCTATCATTCACTCTATTTATTTATATTTTTGCATTACTTGAGTATATTAACTATTATCATACTCAGCTTTCATACGATAACATCTCTGATATTAAACATCTAATCAAATCCAAAAAACTAAAACAGTCCTGTATGAGTAAAGATTTTAAACGTATTTCATGAAAGAGAAGGTACTACATCCTTAGTAGTACCTTCTTGCGCACAAAGATACAAACTATTATTTAATTACTCCATCTAAGTGATCTTTCAAGTTCAATAAATATTGCTCAATATTCGGATTCTTCACCACATCATAACAAGCAAAACTCTTTAACGGACTCATACCAAGAAACTTCTGCACACGATGTAAATGACTAAGTGCTGATTCTAAACTTTCTCCTTCAAAGAACTTCGTCTTATCTCCAAATGCCTTTTCAGGTGCATTCCAAGTTGTAGAAAACATATACTCTTTCTCTTTTAATAAACCACCAGTTCCATATTCATCTGCACCTTTAAAGAACAAACCGTATTCATATACTTCATCCATATACGTTTTAAATAATCCCGGTACACTAAACCAATAAATTGGTGTTTGATAAATTACAACATCAGCCCATAAAAACTTCTCTTGTTCTTCTTTAATATTGTAGCCATCTTGAATCGTTGTCGTTTTCACATGATGATTCTCGTTTAATACCGTTACCATATAATCAACTAGCGTTCTATTTAATCGTCCTTCTTTCGTACCATATTTTTCATGTCCATTTATAATGAATATATTTTTCATCGCTTTTCTCTCCCTTATTTTATTCCTCGGCTATTAACCCAAGTTGCTGTTTCAGCGTAAGATTATCTTCTAAATGCCAATCCTCCGTTATCTTTCCGTCTTTCACATGTAAAATATCAATTGCAAAAAAACTGATTTTCTTATCCTTATGAGTGCCTGTAAAAGAAAGACGAGCTGTTACTTTATCACCGACGACTAATAAATCTTCAATCTCGCAATGTATGTTAGGAACAACTTTATGAAAGTTTTGCGCCGCAAACTTTAATCCTTCCGTGCCTTGTGGTCGCCCTTTTGGCAATGTATTATCGAAAAAATTTTCAGTAACAGTCTGCGGAATAAGTTCCTCTTTACCTGTATCCCAAAATGCATAAAAACGCTGTGCTGCATGAACTCTTTCTGTCGCTTCCTTTTTACTGAGTGAAGGATCAATTGTCATTGCTTTTGGCTGTGGCATTTCTTTTAATAACTGGATTTCCGTTTTTTGTTCCCCGCTACATGCTACAAGCACAATACAAATAACAAACAAACTAAGGAACCCAAACAACTTTTTTATCTCCATGAAAATCACCTCCTCATACAAACCCTTTGTGTTTCGTATTGCTATTGTATATGCACTAACTTCCTTTATGGAAGTAGTGATATTTTTTTCATATAGTTACCAAAAGTATAGTTTTGTGATACTATAAAGCAAATTCATCCAAAAAAATTTTATGGAGGCTAGTTCCATGAACAATATAGATCCAGTTGAATTAACGAAAGGTTTACCAGGCATACCTTGTCCTATCGCTAAAACACTTGACGTAATTAGTACAAAATGGACGTTTTTAATCATCCGTGATCTTCTTATCGAAGGAACATTACGCTTTAGCGATTTACAAAAATCAATGGACGGTATTAGTCCGAAAACATTATCACTTCGACTAAAAGAATTAGAAGCACAAGGGATTATAACGCGAAAAGTATATCCAGAAGTTCCGCCTCGTGTAGAGTACACTTTAACGGATAAAGGAAAAAAATTAGAAGGGATTTTTATTGAATTAAAACGGTTTGGATTAAATTTATAAAATGAAACTTTAATCAGGCCTTTACAGGATAAAACAAAAACCCCTTACCGTCGTAAGGGGTTTTATTACTTCGCAAAACTTTCAGCTAGCTGTTTCTCTCTCCACATAAATGTAATGCCGAGACCAACTATTAAAACAACTCCTGAAAATGCATATGGATAATGAATATTCATATCAAATAATATTCCGCCCATCGCTGGTCCTGCGATATTTCCTAAACTCGTATAAGTCGAGTTCATACCAGCAACGAATCCTTGCTCTTTTCCAGCTGCTTTTGATAAAAACGTCGTTAAAGCTGGACGAAGTAAATCAAATGCTAAGAAAATAAAGCAAGTAACGAGAAGTACAATCCAATAATTAAAGACTACAGTTGAAACGAATGCTAAAACTGCACCTACAATTAAACATATTTGAATTAATACTTTTTCACCGAACATGTCGACCAATTTGCCAAACATAAATACTTGCACAACTACCCCAAAGATGGAGCTAATCGTAATAATTGCCGCAATATCTTTCGGCGTGAAACCAAATTTATGATCAGAGAACAGGCTAAACACAGTTTCATATGCTGATAATCCAAATGCGAGTACAAATACAATAATAAATGCGATTGCATACATTGGATTTAATGATTTCTTTAAATCCCCGATAAAACTTGATTCTTTCGTATTAGCGGAAATCTCTGCAAGTTCTTCTTTCGTTAACGGCTCTTTCAAAATAAATATAGAAATCACGCATGCGACAAAAGCAATCACTGCTGCCACAAAGAACGGTACACGTATACCGTATTCTGCAATAAACCCACCGATTCCAGGCCCTATAATAAATCCGGTACTAATAGCCGCTGAAAGATATCCCATCGCCTTTGGACGTTCCTTAATAGATGTAATATCAGCAACATATGCCGTAACACCAGGCATAATAAACGCAGCACTAATTCCGCCTAACACCCTCGCTGCATAGAGCATCCATACATCTGTTCCTAATCCGAAAAGAAGCTCTGAAACACCAAAAATAAATAATCCAATGATTATCATTTTCTTCCTACCGTAAAGGTCGACCCAGCGCCCCGTAATAGGTGAGGCAATAAGCTGAGCCATTGCAAACACTGCAACGAGATAACCCATCGTCTTCCCTGTTAAACCCATATCATTCATAAAGGATGGCATAACCGGAATGATTAATCCAATCCCTAAAAAAGCGATAAATATATTACTCAAAAGAATGATCAATACCATCTTTTGTTCTTTTATCGGTTTCTTCAATTTTTAACACCTCTTCCCGTAAGTTCCTCTCAAAAAATAATGCCCAAGAAGCTTTTTCTTTATCCTGCTATTTGTGGGCTAATAATGAGTGAAGATGCCCCCACTCATTAGAATTTCACTCTACCCTTCCACACATATATAAATACAGAGTGAATGACTATCATTCAGTTTCCTGCAGAAATGAACCTACCTTTTCAGACAGGTTCATCTTACTATTTCTTTATATGTAATGCATGTGTTAAAAAATCTAGTACTTCTGCCTTTTGCAAGCCCACTTGCTCATCATCTTTGTGATCGTATAAATACACTTGTTCCGCTGCTGATTCAACAAGAGCAATAAATAACTTGGCCGTTCGCTCTGCGTGAACCGAATCACGAATTTCACCAGCTTCTTTTGCCTCGCTTAAAAATTCGCTTAGCCACATATAAAGAGGCTCATACACAGCTTCCCATTCTTTTATATGTTCAGTAGATGCAAGACCCGCATACATTAACGCTTGTATTTCACGATATTCAGCTATAAAGTTAAACACTGCATCTATTACTTGCTCAACTTTACTTGAAAAAGGTGCATCGTTCTGTACTTTTTCTTTCACTGCAAGTATCATCTTCTCAACCATCACTTCTGCTATTGCAGGCATAACAGATAACTTAGAAGGAAAATATAAATAGAAAGTTCCTTGTGCAATGCCAGCCAATTTCACGATATCAGAAATCTTCGTTTTTTCAACGCCCTTTTCCTGAAACACGTCAATAGCTGCATAGACAATTTTTTCTTTTTTATTCATCATCTAAACCCTTTCACACGCGTATTGAATGACTGTCACTCATTTTATAGAATAACTAGCTGTACTGTCAATCATCGTGCACTTTTCATAATAAAAATCCCCCAACAGATCGTTAGGAGATTTAACTTTAATATCCTTTTCCTATGAAAGGGCCTTTAATCCCGTAACTCCACATACAATAAGAGCTACGCTAATCAAACGCGCCTTACTTTTCGATTCACCAAACAGAAACATATTTAATAAAACTGCGCCTGCTGTTCCAATGCCAATCCAAACCGCATAAGCCACACTTACTTGTAAGAACAAGAAAGAAGTGTATAAGAATGCGAAGGAAGTTGCAAATCCACCTATATAAATCGCTCCATTTGCTAACGTCTTATCTTTACTATACATTTTAAGGCCTATCACACCGACTATTTCACTAATTGCGGCACAAAATACGAAAATCCAACCCATTTTTAAGCAGCTCCTTTCACAATTTCTTCCGCGGTTTCTTCTTTATTATCAGCCAGTTTTAAACCGATAACGCCTGCTACGACCATCACGATAAAGAATAGTTTTCCTACACTGAAACTGCCGCCGAAAAGGAATACATCCATTAGGAAAGTACCTACCGTACCAGCTCCGGCAAACACAGCATATACAGTCCCTGTTGCAATATGTTCGCACGCTTTAGAAAGAAAATGAAAATCAACAGCAATAACTCCTACAATAATGACCCAATGCCACCAAGTGTGAGCTGTATTAAAACCAAACACCCAAAATATTTCAAAGATACATGTTAATATCACATATAACCAAGCTTTATTTTTCATACTTACCACCTCTTATGACTGACTATCAGTCATTTTCGTTTTAAAAAAATATACTCTTCAATCACTACTATATAAAACAACTATCATCCTCATTTATCATTTATTTCGTTACATAGTTAACTAAATTCAAAAATTATTTAATGTACTTTTAACATCCTTAATCAATGAATTTTCGTCTCCTCTAACCTTCTTGCATGCATCCAAAAATATATTATCAGCACCCTTTCAAAAGTTAAAATGACTGAATGTCATTCATTAATATTGTATGTGAATAATTCACAATATGTCAACTGTAAATTTTCATACTGAATATGGACAGCAGCATAATAAAAAACGAAACGAAATACATTGAGGAAAAAAATTCATTTTCACCTGTATATTTCCAAATAATCTGTTAATAATAAGAGTAACATAATATTTTCTCCATTCCCCCTTGGAGATCCCTTAAAAAGAGTAGTTAGCTTTTGCTAACTGCTCTTTTTTATTTGTCGGCACACTATGGTGAAATACCCATAGATCCATTTTTCATCACGTAACAAGGAACAGAGTATTTTTTAATCTATTTATTTTTCAACGAGTCTTTGTATGCAATAATTTTATTTTCGAGCATCTTCTCTGTAATTACTAAGTTTTCTCTTTGAGTTTGAATAGATTTCCTATGATCTTCTAACAGTTGTAAACGAGCTTCTGTTGTATGCTCCCCTTCTAAATATAATCTAGCGTATTCTCTTATTTTCGCTATCGGCATTTGCGTTTGTTTTAATTTCATTACAAACTGCAACCACTTTATATGCGATTCTTCATACAGTCGATTCCCATTTGTATCGCGGTTTGCAATTAATATGTTCTCTTTTTCATAATAACGTAATGTATGTGTGCTCACTCCTAATAATTTCGCTACCTCGCTAATTGTGTACATACTCATACTCCCTCCACATGCCATTTACCATCATATATTTGACTGCTTTATAAAAAACATTTGACTTAGAGTATACTCTAACAAATAAAATCTAACCATAATAATTAATTTGAATTTAGGAGGACTTTATATGAAATATACTGTTATTACTGGTGCTAGTTCAGGAATCGGCTATGAATCAGCTTTAGCCTTTGCATCTCGCGGAAAAAATTTAATACTTATAGCTCGAAGACAAGCAGAATTAGAAGAATTAAAATTGAAAATTAACGAAATGAATCCGAAATTGGATGTTGTCATTCGAAAAACTGATTTATCCGTCACTGAAGAAGTTTATAAGCTTTATGAAAGCCTACAAACTTTTCAAATTGAAACGTGGATTAACAACGCAGGCTTTGGTAATTTCGCCTCAATTGCCGAACAAAATTTAAATAAAATAGAAACGATGTTGCATCTAAATATAGAAGCACTAACAATACTCTCTTCCCTTTTCGTTCGAGATTATTCAATGGTTGATGGAACACAGCTTATTAACGTTTCATCAGGCGGTGGATATACGATTGTAGCTAATGCTGTTACGTATTGTGCTACGAAATTCTATGTAAGTGCATTTACAGAAGGACTGTCCCACGAACTGAAAGAACAAGGCGCAAAACTGCAAGCAAAAGTTTTAGCCCCTGCTGCAACTGAAACAGAATTTGCGAAACGCTCATTTGATATTGATGAATTCCAATACGATAATGTTGTACCGAAATTCCACACTGCAAAACAAATGGCACAATTTATGCTCGACCTTTATGATAACGATAAAGTTGTAGGGATTGTCGACGGTTTTACGTATAACTATGAACTTAGAGATCCACTTTATAATTTTGCCGTGAGACAAACGAATTCAAATTCTTAATAACACTCTCATTTCTTATTGAAATATAGATGCCCACTATTATTTACATAATAGTGGGCTCTTTTTCTCTATAAAATTTTCACCCAACATACCGAACCATCGCCACCTCATCACAATAATCAACCTTTGGACAATGTCTGCAATCAATCCACACTTTCTCTGGCAATGCTTCTTTATTTACAAAATCAAATCCACACTTTTGAAAAAATACTGTTTCATACGTTAAGGAAATCACTCTTTTCACATTTATTTTCGTAGCTTCCTCCATCACATGATTTACGAGCATACGCCCTATCCCTTTCCCTGCATATGTATGCGAAACGACTAAAGATCGTACTTCTGCAAGGTCTTCCCCTAATACATGCAATCCAGCAACTCCAACAATTTTCCCGTCTTCTTTCATAACATATAAACATTGCAAATATTGATAGAGAGACAAAAGAGAACGCGGTAAAACAACTCCCTCTTTTGCGTAAATTTCAATGAGATTATAAATTTCTTGCACATCACTTGTGACCGCATTAAAGATTTTCATATTATATCCCCTTGCCTCTGGTATTAATATTTATAACTTTTAATGAATTTTAATTCATAATTTTATATAATAATACATCTCTCTTTTCTCCCCGTCAATCACTTTCCTGAATATTACATAAACAAAAACCAAGCAATCTAATCGATGCTCGGTTCCTCATTTCGTATCGGCAATACCGTCGAATATTTAATTTCACGAAGCGCTAAACTCGTCTGTATCCGTGTAATACCAAGCTTGTTCAACTTTCTAATAAACTGCTCCAGTTCTTTACGATCACGATTTGCAACCTTCAATAAATAATCATACTCTCCTGTTAAACAGTGACATTCTAACACTTCTGGCATCGCTTCTAATTCTTTTTCCAACACTTCCAGCTTATCTGATTGATGAATATTTGTACTCATAAAAATGAAGCATAGTAAATCAAAACCAAGCTTTTCTTGATTTAAAATTGCTACTTGCTTATCAATAAAACCTTCCCCATCCAATCTTTTTATGCGTGCATGCATCGCAGCCGGTGATAAATTAACGCGTCGTGCAAGCTCTGCATTACTTACTTGTGATTCCTTCTGCAATATATCTAAAATTTGTACATCTAAATCATCTAACACTTTAATAACAGATGACTCCATTATAATTCCCCCTTTTTTCTTACCGATGATTATTCGAAGAAACATCTCATAATCCATATAAAACTGAATGTTTTTCCGCAAATAATACTTCTAACAAAACATTTTATCGAGTTTTTATCATTATACAAAAGAATATATTACACAATAAAGAAAAATGCTAAAATTATTTACAATTCATATTGATTACAACAAAGGGGATTTTAACATGCCTTATTTTTACGTCTTTTTACTATTATTAACGAGCTTACTATGGGGAGGAAATTTCGTCGTTGGGAAATCGCTCGTTGATCATGCATCACCAATGACACTGACAAATTTAAGATGGATGATTGCGATTGTTTGTTTATTACCGATGGTATGGTTTAAAGAAAAGAAAATTATTCCGCCGCGCGCTGCAATACTTCCGTTAATACTGATGGGAATTTCAGGGGTCGCCCTCTTTAACATCTTTCAATTTTTAGCATTAGAAAAAACATCTGCTACAAATGTAGGTCTTATTTCTACATTAAACGCGATTTCCATCGCATTATTTTCTGTGTTATTTCTAAAAGAAAAAGTAAATACTCTTCAAATTTTATCCATGATTCTTTCATTCTTCGGTGTGGTTCTTGTCTTATTAAAAGGTGATTTCTCACTTTTATTTTCACTACATTTTAATAGCGGAGATTTATGGATGATGGCGGCAGTTTGTATTTGGGGAATCTATTCTGTTTGCAGTAAATGGGCTACAAAAACAACTACACCACTCATGGCAACATTATATTCTGGTATTTTTGGCGTTATTTTATTACTGCCATTTAACATGGGTAGCTTCTCTGTTTCCAATATTAATTCTTCTTTCATTACATCACTTTTATATACAGGAATTATTTCTACAGTTCTTTGTATGGTGTTTTGGAATATTGGCGTACAAAAATTAGGAGCTACAACATCAGGTATTTTTCTAAACTTCAATCCCATTTTCACAGCGATTTTAGCATTTATTTTCCTTGGAGAAGAACTAACATGGATTCAAATTTTCGGTACAATTATCGTCGTTACAGGATGTTATTTATTTTCCCATTTCAAAACTGTTACTGTTCAGCCAACTAGAGCTTTAATACGAAAACATTCTTAATCAAACAAACATCGCCACCAAAGTGGCGATGTTTTTATTTACCTTTCATTTCTTTCACATACTGCTTTTCTTCTTCTGGCGATAAACGTTCTGTTGCTTTTCCAGTATCACCACCTTGAATTTCCCACAAAAAGTTATGCTCCTCAACCGTTTGTGAAAAATCGCCTTTCTCCCAGCGCTCCAAAGTAGAAAGTAGCTTTGACTTATATTTAAAATTTGTACTGCTTTCTACTGCGTTTTTCGCACTACGAATTTCCTTATTTGTCATTTCAATAAATCCCCATTTTTCAGAGGACTTCACTTTTTGATGTACCATCCTATGCATTGTAGAAATAATTTCATCTTCACTAGCTTGTTGTTTCTCTTCCTTTTCTTTCTTCCCTTGTTGCCCCGTTACATTTTGTGCTTTCAGACTCTTCTCCTCTTCTTCTATATAATTAAGAAGTTTCGTACCACCGAATACAGCTCCTATCGCAATTACAATCATTGTAATTGTCCCTATAATCCATTTTTTCATATTATGTATTCCCCATTCCCCTAATAATCACATAAACAAATGGAATCGCCTGCACACAGCCGATTCCATTTGTTTCCTTATTTCATTTTAAACCTTCATCGCTTCTCGCACAATATAACTATCCACATATTGCTTAAATTTTACGATTTTTCCATTTTCAACCTGCCATACATGAACGAATTCTGCTTCAAATGATTTTCCCGTTTCTTTATAAACCCCTGAATAAACACCTTCAGCAATAATTACATCTTTTTCGTTTACTTCATGGTACGTATTTACACTCGCTTTATAATTATTCCACTCTGATCCTAAACGGCTAAATACATTTTCCATTATAGCTTCTACACCTATATACGTTCCGCCATAAGGAAAACCTTCTGCCTCTGTCCATTCTACTTTTTCGGAGAGGGCTTCCGCTAAATGTTTTGCATTCGAAGAAGCTGATCCTTCATATGTGCTTCGAATAATTTCTAAATTTGATTTAGGCATAGTACTTCCTCCCTCGTTTATTTATTCTTTACACTAGATGTAACTAAATTAGTTACATCTAGTGTAAAAAATATTTAAATTATTTTATTCTTAATTCAGTTATTGTAACTATTATAGTTACAATAACTCTTTAAGTCAACAATTTATAAATAAAATTTACTTCGTTTTCATTACTTTCTCTTTTAAGAAACGATCTACATATCCTTCTGCTTTTACAACGAATAAGTACGCACCCATTGATAATAATGCAAGATCTAATTCATATCCTGGATTCTTTCCATCTCCTAATAATCCTGCTGCACCATTTACCTTTACGATAGCTCCAGCTAAAATAAGAGCGAATAACAATCCTACGTATCGGACACCTAAACCGATAATTAATAATATACCACCTACTAATTCAACTGTCGCTACGCCATACGCAAGAACACCTGGTAAACCGATGCTTGTAAACCATCCTGCCACGTTATCTATACCTGATTGAAACTTTGCTAAACCGTGTGCAAAGAACGTAACTCCTAACACGATACGAATAATTAAATTCCCAATATATTGATTCATTTTGAACTCTCCCTTTTGTTTTGTTATGGTGAATATTTATTCACAAGACAAAACAATACGGTATTTCTTTTCATTCGTCAAATGCTTTTTTTAAAGAAAACAAAAAACATTATCCGTTTTACGAATAATGTCTTTTACAAAATAGCTCTAATTCAAGCTTTTACTCTATCACACAGAAAAAGTTGAAACTTTTTTCCAGCATCAATATACGGCAATAAAGACACGTCCTCTTCCATAACCATTCCGACAACGTTCACTTTCTCATCTTCAAGTAAATCATTTATAACAATTTGCATTTCACCAGCATATCTACCGTACAATTCATTATCAATTGTAATGCTGCCTTTCTTTCTTGAAATTGTATTCATTGGTTGTAATACAACTTTATTTTCTTCGCGCGATTCTACAGAGCGAATGACATCACGAGCTGGATCAAGCCGGTTCGTATGCACTCGTTCTAACAGTTGTACAGTGTCGCGATTATTTATAAATGATTGATATCTCACTGGAATAATTCCATTACTCGCAATTGCGATTTCTTTTACACTTTCTATGCTCCCGCTTATATCCCCAATTAGCACTTTATCGACGTCACACTCTTGCACAAGTTCTAAATACGCTTCAAGCGGCCGCATATAGCGGTGTTTTTCTAATGTCGGTAAACCTTCACATAATGGACCGCGTCTTTCACCATCTCCCGGAATAAATGCCATCGTTTTTATTCCGCACTCATGTAAATACTTATTTTGTTTTTGTAAAAATGACTTTGCTAGTCCTGTTTCTGGACGCGGGTAAAAATTATGCCACGCTTCTACACGATCTACTCGGATATTTTCCGTAAGTAACTCTCTCCAAAATGATTCTGTAATCGTACTCGCATTCAAAGCTACTTTCATTTTATGAGATACGTGTGCAATTTCTTTCGGTGTGATGCCATAATCCATTCGTAAACCAGTAATGCCCCACTCTACTAACTCTTCCACATTTTCGTACATCATTCCTAAATGGTGTAGCGATTTTGGAGAAACATCGACCATTAATTCCATTTCATTTTCAAGAGCCTGCTTCCCAAGTATTTGAATCAACTCTTTATATGTACCAGGATCATCCTCTGGTATATGGAGTGATGTAAAAATAGATGAAAACCCGTTTTGCTTCGCTACTTTTAGCCACTCTTCTTGTTTCGTTACTCGTTCTTTTGAAAGATAAATTGAAACTCCTATCATATGAATCTCCCTTTCTATGAATAGAAAAAGAGAAAGGAATCCCTTTCTCTATATGTTTTCTGCCATTTCTTCTTTGAATCCGAAGAAGTACGTAAAGATGAATCCGAACGTATATGCAACTACTAATCCAAGGAAATATAATAAATATTTATTATCAGCAATTAACGGAATTAATGATAATCCTGATACACCGATTCCGAGTGCTGCTGTTTTCATAACTGCTTGGAATGCACCACCAACAGCGGCGCCTAGACAAGCAGTAAGAAACGGTTTTCCCAATGGTAATGTAACCCCGTATAATAACGGTTCGCCAATTCCTAAAAAACCAACTGGTAATGCACCTTTAATTACATTACGAAGTCGTTTGTTTTTTGTTTTCACAAAAATCGCAATCGCCGCTCCTACTTGCCCAGCACCTGCCATTGCCAATACTGGTAATAAAGGCGTTACGTGAGTTTGATTAATAAATTCCATATGAATCGGTGTTAAACCGTGATGCAATCCGACCATAACGAGAGGTAAAAATGTTCCGGCAAGCACAGCTCCAGCAAACGCTCCGCCAATATTTAAAATCGCATTAATTCCGCTTGTAATTCCTTCAGATAAGAAACCAGCTACCGGCTGAATCGCTAACATCGTTACGATACTCACCACTAACACAGTAATAAGCGGCGTTACAATAATATCAACTGCATTTGGTACAGCTTTTCGAACTTGTCTTTCCACTACAACCATAAGCCACGCTGCAAAAATAACTGCAAACAATCCCCCCCGCCCGGGTACTAGCGCTTCACCGAATAATTTTACATTCGCCATTGCCGGGTTAAAAATTAAAATACCAGCAATTGCCCCAAGAACTGGTGTCCCGCCAAATTCTTTCGCTGTATTCCAACCGACTAAAATGCCTAAGAATGTAAAGATACCGCCACCAATAAGTAGTAACATTTGTAGCCACGTTGCATTCGGATCAGCACCTGCGTTTTTCGCAAAGTTAGCGACCCCGTTTATAATACCTGACGCAACAAGCCCCGGAATTAACGGAATGAAAATACTTCCTATTTTGCGTAAAAAGTTTTTCACTGGTGTATTATTTTTCTTCTTAATCTCTGACTTCATCTCTTGCCCAAGATCTTCAAGGTGATGATCTGCCACTTCACCAATTCTGAGTCCTGTTAAAACTTCCATTTCAGCCGCTACTTTATTTACCGTTCCTGGACCAACGACAACTTGAAGTGTTTCATCTTCAATCACGCCCATAACGCCTTCAACCTTTTTCAAAAGATCCATGTTCACTTTACTTTCATCATGAAGCGTTAGTCGTAACCTCGTCATACAATGAGCAATGCCACGAATATTTTTTACTCCCCCAAGCTGCTCCGTAATCCTACTGGCCATTATCTCTTCTTTCTTCATAATAGAATCCCCCTCCCCATAGTTTAAAGTGCCTTCTTCACAAATCCTTTCGCCGCTTTTAATTTTTCTAGTGCTTCCCCATATTCACACTGTAGTAATATCATAACGATTGCTGCTTTCACATTACGTTCTGCTTTCTCATAATACTCTGTAGCTACTTCATAACTAGCGCCTGTCGCTTCCACAATAATTCGTTTTGAACGTTCTACCAATTTTTCATTTGTAGACTGAACATCTACCATTAAGTTTTTATACACTTTTCCTACACCAATCATAGACGCTGTAGAAATCATATTCAGTACTAGTTTTTGCGCTGTGCCAGCCTTCAAACGTGTTGAGCCTGTTAATATTTCTGCGCCTGTTTCTACTTCCACATTTAGTTTTGCATATTTACTTATTTCAGCATTTTTATTACAAGAAATACTCGCTGTACTCGCTCCCACACTACTTGCATATTTCAATCCGCCAATTACATAAGGTGTTCTACCACTTGCTGCAATTCCAATGACCGTGTCTTTCTCATTTAATCCAATACTTTTTAAATCTTCTTCTGCTAACTCTTCCCGATCTTCGGCACCTTCCACCGCTTTAGTAAACGCTTTCAATCCACCTGCTATAAATCCTTGCACCATTTTGTCATCTGTTCCAAATGTCGGGGGACATTCCACTGCGTCTAAAATACCTAAACGACCACTCGTACCAGCCCCAATATAAATTAACCGTCCAGCTTCTTCAAAAGACTTAATAACAATTTGTACAACCTTCTCAATTTCTTCTATTTCATTTTCAACTGCTAACGCAACAGTTCGATCTTCTTGATTCATACTTTGTAACACTTCTTTTATGCTCATCTCATCTAAATTCATCGTCTTCTCATTGCGATGTTCTGTAGATAAATTTTCTAACATATTGTCACCTTCTTCGAAATTTAATTTCACATTTTTATTATAACTTTAAGAAATTTAAAATCAATATTACTTTCTTATTTTATGAAATTTTCTTTCTTTCCATGACGAATTTATGTCCAGCCACACAAAAAAGATGGGTTGCCCCATCTTTTCACTTTAACTTCCGTAACCGCAAAGCCTCTTCTCTCGTCTCCATAAATTGATCTATCACATTATTACCAATACGGTTAAAAGTAATAACATATAAAGCATCAATTATATTTAGCTGCGTCATTCGTGAAGCAATACTTGCAATGCGATGGTCTTGCTCTACATCCGGCATACAAAGGCGAATATCTGCCGCTTTATATAAAGGAGATGATTGATCTAGCTTTGTAATCGCAATAACTGTAGCTCCGCGCTTCTTCGCATATTGCGCCATTTCAAGTACATCTTTCGTACGACCAGATGTTGAAATCGCAACAAATATATCACCTTCTTTTAAATTCGTCACAAGCGGTAACATCATATGAAAATCAGATAGCATCATCGCAGTAAATCCAAGTCTAGTAAATTTATAAGCTCCGTCCATCGCCGGAGTAGCTGACCCACCTACTCCGTAAAATATAACTTTATCCGCATTTACAATACGATCTGCAGCTCTCTCAAGTTCCTTCTTATCTATCGCCGTAACGCTCGCCTCAATTGCAGCTTTATTCACATATGTAACTTTATTAAACAAATCGTACGGTCCATCTTCCGTATTCATCACTGAAAAATCATTAATATTATAATCAGCAATCGTTAATTCACGAACGAGCGCGATTTTAAATGCTTTAAAGCTCCCAATCCCAATCGACTTACAAAAGCGAACAACACTCGCCTCACTTGCGCCTGCATTCGTTGACACTTCTTTCGTCGTTAAGTTCGGAACAATCTCTGCATTCTCCATTATGTACATGGCAACCTTCTTTTCAGCTGGTGAAAATTGATCCATATTATTTTCAATTTTAAATAGTAATGTTGAAGCTTTCACTATTTAACCTCCACTTCTTACGGTTGCTTTTTATTTCGCATTTTCTCCTTCTTCATAGAGATAATAGCCATCATCACCAGGAGGATGGAACACATTTACAGTGCGATTCCCTTTTTGATAAACGGTTCTTTCCCCTTCTGTCCACTTCTTTTCCCATCCTTTTATCCAAACTGCAAAGTCTGGTAAAAATGCAGTGTATTTATATTCTTGTGGATAACGACCTTCCACGTGAGAAGAAAACATAGAAACCGGAAAATCTTTCACCTTTGATTCTTTTCCTACAATAAATGGCATGCACAATAAAAGAAGTGTAACTACACCTATAACTTTTCCCCTCGTAATCTTCACCTATTTTTCTCCTCGCCTTATCATATACGTAGATTTTACCATAATTACAACCTATTCACGCTATATGACTATTGCTTTTTCTAATAAAAAAAAGAGCTTACCTACATCAGATAAGCCCTTTCTTCCTATACAAAATATTTCTTTAAAAGTGGTGGTGTAATAATCGTCGTTAATATAACAACAATAACAATAGCTGTGAAATTTTCTTTCGCTAATAAATTTGCCGTAAGTCCATTTGCTGCGATGATAAGCGCTACTTCTCCGCGCGATACCATTCCTGCACCAATACTAATAGAAGATTGTAAATTGAATCCTGTTAATCTTGCTCCTAAACCCGATCCAATTAGCTTTGTGAAAATTGCGATGAGCGTCATAATGATAATGAACCAAAGTTGGCTTCCGATACCTTGAAATGTAATTTCCATCCCAATACTTACGAAGAAAACTGGTACAAATATCGCATACGCAATCGGTTCAATTTTATGTTCCACTTCATGTTTATACTCGGTTTGAGAAATCGCAATTCCTGCTGCAAATGCTCCAATAATACCTGCGATTCCCATCATTTCACTGTAATATGAAAAAGAGAAACAAATAATAAGAGCCGCACTAATTAACGCTTCCGACACGCGAAGTGGTACGAGCATTTTCATAATCCACGGAACTACTTTCCATGCGATAAAAACAATACTTACAAAGAAAATAATTTTCTTTGCAATAACAAGTGTTATATTCACATCTTGCGTTCCTAAAAAGCTCATTACAAACGCTAATAATATAACGACTATCACATCATCAAATACAGCCGCTCCTAAAATCGTTGTACTTTCTCTCGTATTCATCTTCCCTAAATCACGTAACGTTTGCACCGTAATACTAACCGATGTTGCGCAAAGTAATAATCCTAAAAAAATAGCATGGGATTGCATCAATCCAAAAAGCAGTCCCGTTACATATCCACCAATGAAAGGGAAAATAATTCCACCAGCCGCTACTGCAAAGGACGCTTTTAAATTCCGATTTAACTCTTCTAAATCTGTTTCAAGCCCTGCCATAAACATAAGTAGTAAAACACCAATTTCACTCAGCTCATCGATAAGTTCTGAACTATTAATAATACCGAGTACAGCAGGACCGATAATAATACCAACAATTAATTTACCAAGTACAGAAGGCTGGCCGAGTCTCACACTAATATCACCAGCTAATTTCGTACAAAGTAAAATGACGACAAGTTCAAAATAAAATAACATAGCATCTTCTCCTACTTTATAAAGTGAAACTTTAATGAATGGTTTTATCACTCCGTTAACCCTCGTCTATTTCTGCAAGTAGTTTCCCCTATTCATTCGCATTTTATTTGTCATATTTTTATTTGACAAAATATTCTGAATTGCATTAAAATTAATCCAGAAATTTCAAAAAACTACATACCATAACTGTACCTTCATTCACTTACGTACTCTTTTCCAATGGATTCACACTATTCGCAGTTATGGAGATGAAAAACGGGAGGAGAGTCCAAAATGAAGTCATTATTACGAAAAAAAGCGCTTAGTACTGAATCACCAAGGCAGCTAGATCGAACATTAACGGCACTCGATTTAACATTTTTAGGAATCGGCGCCGTAATTGGGACAGGGATTTTTGTATTAACAGGTATCGTAGCGGCAAAACATTCTGGCCCTGGTATTATGCTTTCATTCCTTATTGCTGCATTTACTTGTGCTTGTGTAGCCTTTTGTTATGCCGAATTCGCTTCTTCTATACCAGTCTCAGGCAGTGTTTACACTTATGCATACATGACTGTCGGAGAAGTTGTCGCCTTTATCGTTGGTTGGTGTTTAATGCTCGAATATTTACTCGCTGTTGCAGCAGTAGCTGTTGGCTGGTCTGGATACTTACAATCATTGCTTCAAGGATTCAATATACACCTTCCCACCATTATTTCCTCGGCCCCTGGTACAGGAAAAGGTGGTCTCATTGATTTACCCGCTGTTTGTATTTTACTTCTCATTACTGGTCTTTTAAGTTTTGGTATACGCGAAAGCGCACGCATTAATAATATTATGGTCCTTATAAAATTAGCAGTTATTATCGCCTTTATCGTAGCAGGTGCAAAATATGTAAAGCCTGAAAATTGGACACCGTTCATTCCATTCGGGTACGACGGTATTATTACTGGAGCTGCCACTGTCTTCTTCGCCTTTTTAGGTTTTGATGCAATCGCAACCGCGGCAGAAGAAACGAAAAAACCGCAGCGTGATTTACCAATTGGCATTATCGGTTCCCTTCTTATTTGTACAGTTTTATACATGATCGTATCTTTCGTTTTAACAGGCATGGTTCCTTATACGCAATTAGACGTTTCTGATCCAGTTGCATTTGCACTACATTTCGTTGGTGAAGATACAATTGCGGGGCTACTTGCAGTTGGTGCGATGACAGGAATGACAACCGTTCTTTTAGTCGTTATGTATGGACAAGTTCGTGTTTCTTATGCGATGAGCCGAGACGGCTTACTCCCAAAAGCGTTATCACGCGTAAATAAAAAAGTAAAAATCCCTTTACTAAACACATGGATTACTGGGGTATTTGCAGCTTTATTAGCAGGACTTTTAGACCTACATTTACTAGCGAATTTAGTAAACATCGGTACGTTAACAGCCTTCACATTCGTTTGCTTTGCTGTACTTATTTTACGAAAAACCCATCCTGATTTAAAACGTGGCTTCCGCACACCACTCGTACCTGTACTACCAGTTGTCGCTATTCTTTGTTGTTTATATTTAATGATTAATTTGTCTAAAACGACATGGATCAGCTTTGCAGTCTGGCTTATAATCGGTTTATGTGTCTATTTCTTCTACTCTAGAAAACATAGTCATCTAGCTAATGAAAAAACAAATGATGAAGAGAAAAAAGCATAACAAAATAGCTCGCCGATAAAACGGCGAGCTATTTTCATGTTTTATTATGTTTTTTCGTTAACGATTGTAAATTGAAAAATATACCGCTGCCCACATAGGCTTCAGCCTTTGCATACTTATCCACTTACTTCGTCTCTTTCTTTTTCTTTCTCCACGCGTTTACACTATCAAAGAAAAAGTTAATAAATAACGTACCTAAACCCGCCAATAAAAAAGTCATTAAAAATAGAATCCAAATACTTTTATCTTTTAATAAATAATATCCTACAAGGAGCACAACGGCGATCCATACATATTCAAGAATTCTTTTTAGCTTTTTCTCTTCCAAATTATTCGCTCCCTTTTTCTATACTACTTTTAGTATAACAAAAAAGAAGCCTATCATGATAAGCTTCTTTTTCTTATACCTTACTTGTTGATACTTTTTTCAACCAATGAAATAGCATGCTCTAACGTACGATTCATTGATTCTACATACTCATCTTTTACATTTTTATCTTTTAACACAGCTTCTGCAACAGTGATTTTTTGACTCAATGATTTCACTGAACCGTCCGTTACATTTGTAGCTTGCGCTTTTTTCACTACTGTTTTTGCAGTTTCAATATTGATCTGTAATTTTTCTTTCGGTGTTTTCGGTTGTTCTTCTGCTACTTTAGATTGTACAAATGTTACATTAGCTGTTTTTAATTCGTTATATGTTTGAACGATTTGCTCTCCAGTACTTCCTACATTTTCAAACGCTTGCTTTGCATTATTATAGCTCTTCTCTAATTCTTGAAATGCTTCTTTTGAATATTGACCTGGTTTGTCACCAAACTCATACTTACCAGCTAACACTTCTTTTACTTTTCCAAGTTCTTCATATAAAGCGTTTACTTCTTCTAACTTTGTACGGTTAGAAAACTCATTATACGCTGCTAATACTTCTGAAGAACTTAACGCTTTACTATATAGTTTCGCAAGCGCAATTTGTCCATTTAACGGAATACCACCATTGCCATTGCTATCTGGATCTGCACCAAGGGCAAATGGTACGTTCGGATGATACACTTTCCCTTGAGCTGGCTGGCTATTTACTTTTTTACCATCTACATAAATTGCTACTTCACTTCCGTTATACGTTCCTGTTAAATAATACGTTTTGTTCGCTTCTAATTGAACGCCAACACGTTTATAACTTCCGCCAATATGAGCCCATAATTCTACATATCCACTTCCTGTAGACTCAAAACCAATTCCACCGCTCTCTGTATTTTGCAAAATACCTTGTCCGCGAATTTCATTCATTGAAAATACAGTTTCCAACGTAAATGAATTTGCTACTTTTTCTTTTTGTGCTACTGAGAATGGAAGGTACCCAAATGTATTTGCTTTTCCATTTAATTTCATTGCATTTGTTTTCAAAGCTTTATCATATTCAATAGATACATTGCCTTTCACATCACCTTTCGTTCCAAACGGTGAGTTATCTTTAAATGTACCATCTAAAAAATTCACATCAAAAACGTCTGCCTTTGGTACTTTCACATTCGGATCAATATTATCTTTTTTCGTTGTGATTTCTGCAGTTAACGGTTGCGCACTTTCATTGCCAAACGAATCAATTGCAACTACTTCAAGTGTATATGTTTTCCCGCCATCTAATCCAGCAAGCGTGAATGTAAGCTCTTTCGGCACTGGATCACGATAAAACTCAGAGAACGCTAATAACTTATTTTTAATTTCACCTGTTTGCTTATCCTTCGCTTGTACGCGATAAGAATGAACAAGAAGGTTATCCACTGCTTGTGGGAATGTCACAGTTGCTGCGTTTTCCGTTACATTTGATACTGTCAACTTTGCATCTTTCTTGAAAGATGGCTTTTCTTTATCGCGATCTTCTACATGCGTAAATATTTCTTTCTTTGATGGCAACTGAATTTTCCATGGCTCGCCTGTCCAAGAATTCGTATGGAAATCACGGCGATTAATTGTTACTTCTTTATCATCCACTTCTACTAATAGCCCTTGGCTTAACGTGCTAGCTCCTGACGGGATATTTCCTTGTACTTTACCACCTTCAACCTCCATATAACTTACTGAAGATGTGCCAACTGATGTAAAGTCTTTTTGATGAATCGATCTTGGATCATCTAACGGATAATGTGAATGACCTGAAAACGTAATTACTTGTGGGTATTCTTTTAATACCGCATTAATTTTCGCACTATCTTTCGTTCCCCATTCTTGGCTACCGTACACTGTATCTTTAATATGTTGATGTAAAAATACGAAAATCGGTTTTTCTGGATCATCTTTTTGTGCCTTTGCCATTTCTTCTTTTAACCAATTAATTTGCTTGTCCGAATAATATCCATGCGTTGTTCCATCCTCCGGTGACATTACGATAAAATGATACCCTTTTACTACATTATGATAATAAATTGATTCCATTCCTGTCTTTTCTAAAAAACGCTTCTGCGCTCCCTCTACAGATAAGCCGTTCCAATAATCATGATTACCTAGAGAATTCATTCGTACCGCATCTTTACTTGCATTTTCGTTATACACTTGCATGAAACGATCATATTGCTTTACTGAACCCGAATCAGTAAAATCACCTACAATGACAAACGCGTCTTGCTTTGGTGCAAGCGTATTAAATTGTTCAATCGCTCTTTTCCAGCGGAACGTATCATCTGTTCCACTATCTTTAATATGTACATCACTTACCACCGGGAAAACAATTTTCTTCTCACTTGGTGCCTTTTCTTGTTTTTTCTCTTCCGCTTTGACTGGTGTATTCCACGGCAATGATACAAAAGCTAATACAAAAACCATCAATAATCCAATAAGGCCTTTTACTTTTCGTAAAGCTGTTCTTTCCACATGAATCCTCCTCATATAATGAATTAATTACAATGGTTATTGTATCGAACGCATATTAACTTCGTTTAAACTAAGAATGAAATTTATTTAATTTTTGTAAATATACAGTCAATTTTATGTGACATCCCACATTACTTGTATTATCTTATACAACCACCTTTTGTCTTACAGACTCTCATAACTTATTATGAGCTGTAAGCCTATTAAATATCTTTCGTGAAATTTTTCGCCCCTTTATTAACACAACCTATCGCTTTACAACATTTAATAGTAATAAATAGTAGCTATGAAGGGAGGAACTATTAATGGCTTGTAAAAAAAATATCGGCTGCTATGCCCCTTTATCTATCATCTGCCCTCCCTACGATCCACCTAATCCACCTAAACCACCAAGCTGTGAACTAGTCACGAATGAATTTGCTGGTAATTTTTTTATAACAAAAGAAATCCCTCCACCTTCTGAAAATTCCACATTAGTTTTATGGGAAGGAGATGGTTTACTTAAAATATCAGGTACCATTTCTGTGTATAATAGCACTAGTAGTACTGGAGGGGTTACCGTTCAAATTATTGGGCAGGTGACAAATACTTTTACTGTCTATCCTGGCAACACAATGTCATATACAGGTCAATCATTACAATCTGTGACAATCATTAATATTCCAAATAACCCAACTCAATATATAGAGGGAAAATATTGTTGCCAATTCTCATTTTGCTTATAAAATTCTTTACCACCCTAACTTACAAACTATACAAAAAAGCATACCATTACGGTATGCTTTTTCTTATGAAATCGGATAACGCACTGTAAGGCATAATTGCCCTTGGCTCGTTGCCGTCCCTGTTGTTACAATCTGAATTGTAGTAAAATACCTTACTGTAAACGATCCACTACTTTGTGGTTGTACAGTAATTGTATTAACTACTGTCGCTCCTACTAGAAAGTTTACTGTAACTGGATTTACACCCACATCATATTTTACATATCCAGATGCGTACAAGTCTTGTGTAATATTATTCGTATATACCGTTTCAGTGACCGCACCAGTAGCAGCCCAATCTATACACACCTGATCTTGAACAAGTGTTTTACTGGAACAGCATGATAAGTTAGAATTGCACATCTTAGTCCTCTCCTTTTCTATTATGAAAGTGGATAACGTGTTGTTATACAAAACTCTCCTTGATATGTTCCAGCTGTTCCAGCAGGTAAAGTTACTTCAATTGTCTGGAAACGACGGTAAGTAAAAGCTATACTCGTTCCAGGATTTAATGTTTGTGTATCAAGTGTAGCTCCTGTTGCATCCAAAACTGTCAGCGTGATTGGACCTGGCCCGACGTCATACCTAACAAACCCTGTTCCAATCATATTTTGATTAATATTGTTGTTATACAGCACATTTGTAATTGCAGTAGCAACTACAGTTCCTGACCATGGACTACACACTTTATCTTGTACAAAATTTTTATCTGGGCAACAAGTTAACGCTGCCCCTGAGCATTCACAAGCCATAGAAATTTCCCCTCTCTCTTACTTACTCCTTATATGTGTATGTCCTTAAGAGTCCTTTGCCTGTATTATTCATCTATATTCACCAAAAATTATGCGCCTTCATCTTTAAATAGATTCCGTTTTGTCCCTCTTTTTCATATATTTATAGATTAAGATACCACCTACAATAATAAGCACGCTTGCTAATATCGGTAGCATATATTGCCCAACAACATCCGCCGCTTTTGCCCAATGCGGACCTAATTTCATTCCAAAATAAATATACAAAGTCGTTAACGGGAACATTGCTACAAATGTATATATGCTAAATTTCCATATGTTCATTTTCGCCATACCACATGGAACAGAAATGAGCGTTCGAACTCCCGGCACAAAGCGTCCAACAAATGCTACAACTGGTCCATATTTCTCAAAGAAATCATCTGCTTTTTGAATTTGTTCTTCTTTAATAAAGAAGTATTTCCCGTATTTTATTAATAGAGGACGACCACCGTAATAACCGAGTGCATATAGCGTTAATGGTCCTGTCGTTCCCCCCAGTGTTCCAGCTAATACAGCTAGCCAAAAATTCATATCACCCTCGTATACCCAATACCCAACCATGGGCAAAACTACCTCTGCTGGAATAAATTCAAACGTTAATGCTAACACAACTCCAAAATAAGAAAACTGCTTTAAAAACTCGATTATATCTAAAATAATTTGCTCCATATTTTCAACTCCTATCCTACGTTTACGTTATGCTTTTCTTGCAATTGTACTGGCGCCATTTTTACAATTCGATTTAAAATGAATAACACAATTCCAATATCATCTAAAATACCGATGAACGGTAAGAAGTCTGGAATTAAATCGAGCGGCATCGCTACATAACCAACTAAAAAAGCAATAGATAAGATTTTCTTCTTTATTGAAACCTCTTTTGAAGTAAAAAAGTCAAATAGAAATGGAACAAAACGACGGACATGAAATACAACTCTTAATCTACTAATAAGTTTTTTCATTTTTATTTCTCCTCTCTTTGTATACAAAAAGGACCCTACCAAATATGGTAAGGGTCCTAAAAAAGACAATAAGGGGCCTTTACCATTGCTGGTAAAGGTCTCACTAACAACAAAACGTTGCCAATAAAGCCGAGGGTTTCTCCCTGTAATGACGACTTTACTGTAATAAGTTACTCCCCTTTATATACACAATTTTATACAATCACATTAAAATATTTGGAGGGGCTTGTCAATATTTTTTTCATTCACCATTCAGATTATTAGATTGTAAAAGGCTCTTTTCCATGTTCTCTATTGAAATAAATTGGAGTGTATAACCATCTGGATCATGAATTATTATTCTAACTTCTTCACCGTGGCGCTTTTCTACAAATGATATTTGATAAAACGCTAACTTTTTCTTTAACCTCTCGATATTTGTAGTTTTTAACAATAATTCCTTCACTGATGATATAACAGTCTCTCTATGCTCTCCCAGTCCCCTGTTTACAACAAAACAAATTCTCGTTGAATCGATATCATACCACACACCTGTTACACGTATTTGTGGCCTCTCCTTGCTCGGTTTAAACCCTAGAATTCCTTCATAAAAATATAATGTTTCCTTTAAATTTTTGGATTCTAAGACAATACATGTTGTAGCACTTTCCATCCGCACTCCCCCTGCCCCTTTTAGTTTTCTATATGAGTCATAATTTGCAATTATGTACGAATACAATACGTAGTAATGAATATTTCATTTATAAAGGAGGCGTGTAACATGGATAAATTCATGAAATCTTACATACCTTATCACGGTCCAAATGATCCTTGTCCTCCAATTGGAAAGAAATATTACTCAACTCCCCCACACCTATTTATGGGCTTTCAACCACCTAACTTACCTCAATTCCCACCAAAAGAAGCTTTAAGAAAAGGGACTTTATGGCCTGCTTTTTATGATTTTTATGAAAATCCTCACAAAAAAGGACGGTGAATAAAAACGTGACACAAACATTGCCTGATGAATATTACAAATGGATTGAAGAACTACAAGAACTAGACTTTGTATTAGTTGAACTTACCCTCTATTTAGATACGCATCCCGACGATACTGCAGCTATAAATCAATTCAACGATTTCTCCTATAAACGAAGAGTATTACAACAAAAAATTGAAGAAAAATACGGGCCACTTCAGCAGTTCGGAAATAGTTATTCTAACGCTCCATGGCAATGGAGCCAAGGACCGTGGCCATGGCAAATATAAAATGGAACTTTAATCAAGTGGAGTTTACGGGCAGCAAATAGCGGGATAAAGGAGAGAAACTATGTGGATTTATGAAAAAAAATTACAATATCCAGTTAAAGTGAGTACTTGTAATCCAGCACTCGCCAAATTATTAGTTGAACAATATGGTGGTGCGGATGGTGAACTAGCTGCCGCCCTCCGTTACTTAAATCAGCGTTATACTATTCCTGACAAAGTCGTTGGCTTACTAACCGATATCGGTACAGAAGAGTTCGCCCATTTAGAAATGATTGCTACAATGATTTATAAATTAACGAAAGATGCAACACCTGAACAAATGAAAGCTGCCGGATTAGACGCACAGTATGCTAATCACGATAGCGCTTTGTTTTATCATAATGCAGGTGGTGTTCCTTTTACTGCAACTTACATTCAGGCAAAAGGAGACCCTATCGCAGATTTATATGAGGATATTGCAGCTGAAGAAAAAGCACGAGCAACTTATCAATGGCTAATTGATTTATCTGACGACCCCGACATAAACGACAGCTTGCGCTTTTTACGTGAACGAGAAATTGTCCATTCACAACGTTTCCGAGAAGCGGTTGAAATTTTAAAAGAAGAACGTGATAAAAAGATTTTCTTTTAACACACATATCGTAACGATATGTGTGTTTTTATATTTAAAGTTAAATCTTTCCTAATTAACATATAAATAGTATATTTATTCAATTTAATGCATTATTTTTTAATATTTATAAAATTCCCTCTTGCTTTCTAGTCATCAGACCTTTAAAATAATAACAGTTACTCGACAAATTGTTTGAATTTTCGACAAAAACACTCATTAGGAGGCTTTTCTTTATATGCGTACAACTTTAAAACCAGCGCAAATACTTTCGATTAGTTTACTACTATTCGCAGTTTTCTTCGGTGCTGGTAATATGATTTTCCCGCCTCTTCTCGGTCTTTCTTCCGGAGAGAATATGTGGGTTTCTATTACAGGATTTATTATTACAGACGTCGGTTTATCTTTACTAGCTATCGTCGCTGTTGCCCTTGCTGGTGGTAGCTTTAATACTTTAGCGAGCCGTGTTCATCCAAAATTCGCAGCAGTATTCGCTATCATTATTTATCTTTCAATCGGCCCACTATTTGTTATTCCACGAACTGGATCTGTATCTTACGAAATTGGGATTGCACCACTATTCCCAGATCAATGGTACTCTATGTTAGTCTTTAGTGCGATTTTCTTTACAGTCGTCTACTTCTTATCATTAAATCCATCAAAATTAGTAGATCATATCGGTAAAATATTAACACCCATTTTACTTGTAATTATTGCAATTATGGCAACAAAAGCGATTCTTTCACCAGGATCATTTGCAGAACCTGTTGGTGACTATAAAGAAATTCCATTTTTCAAAGGATTTCTTGAAGGATTTTTAACGTTAGATGCAATCGGCGCTCTCGTATTATCAACAATTGTTGTAAATGCCATTCGTCAAAATGGTATACAAGATAAAAAATCCATTGCGAAATATACAATTATTTGCGGAAGCATTGCTGCCCTTTTCTTAACAATTGTTTACTTCTTACTCGGTTATATCGGTGCTTCAAATGGGAACCTAGGACAATTTGAAAACGGCGGTCAGCTATTAGCTACTGTTATGTATCAATTCTTTGGGACAAGCGGTAATATTTTATTAAGTATCGCAATTATCTTTGCCTGTTTAACGACTGCAATCGGTGTTGTAAGTGCATTCGCTAACTATTTCACAACAGTATTAACAAATGTTTCATACAAGAAGCTTGTACTATACGTTTGTATTTTTAGTTTCGTTATTTCAAACTTAGGATTAAGTTTATTAATCAAAATTACATTACCCGTATTAATTATTTTATATCCAATTACAATCATTTTAATTTTCGTATCCTTTATTGATAAATATACGAAACGTAAACCTTCTGTCTATATCGGAGCGATGATTGCGGCATTCCTTATTAGCTGTATTCATGCACTTGATAATGTGGGAATGATACCAAGTTTTATCGCTAATATCGTACACGCAATTCCTTTTTATGAATTAGGTATTGGCTGGATTGTTCCAGCAATAATTAGTGGTATAGTCGGATACTTTATTCCGCAAACAGAAACTGAAGGTGAAGTTTCTACAAAATAAAGAAAAGAAGCAAGCATTGATTATGCTTGCTTCTTCTTTATTTTCACATCGTATGTTTAAACGTAAACAACTCTTCTTTTGACTGCACAGCAGATTGTTCCTCTTCTACATTTGTCTTCTTTATCTCCCCACCTAACCTTACTTTCATCATCGCTTCTTCTATACTTTTCACAATCATATTCCCTGAAAAAATGGTAAGTCCGAAAAATGTAATTGGGACAAGAGGAATCCATGGATGCACTGTTAAGGATCTAAAGTACACTCCTATTAAACCGGACCATTCATGCGTGTAAGAATCTATTTCTTTTATCCCTATCGGTCCACCAAACTGGACCGTCCCACCAAAAAACACCTCAAGTAGCCCTAAATGAAGTAAAATTGTAAGAGTTTGAGTAAACTGTTGAAGAAATACGAGTATAAACGTCATATAGAGATGCGGAAAAATATGTTTTATAACTATGTGTCTTCTTGATCCGCCTAATATGCGGGCAGCATCAATAAATTCTTCCGTCTGTAATTTACGAACTTCCTTCGCAACATACAGTGCAATAACTGGCACCACAAGCATTACAAGTAATACAACTTGAAACGAAGCCCGTTCAAAAAAAGTTGTTGTTTCCTCTCCACTTCCAAATAGATTCACAGATTGAAGAAAGAAATACGCAATCATAACTGTCGGAATAACTGTAAAACTATCAAAAAAAGCCTCAATCTTAGAAAACCCTCTTTTTACATACATTCCGAGTACAACACCGAAAAACACACCTATTACCATTCTAAGTGCTGCAATTAAAATAGATATACCAATCGTCCACTTCGCGCCTTCAATGACTAAATGTAAAAGGTCATATCCTTTCCGGTCTGTCCCAAGTAAAAATTGTAATGAAGGTGAAAACGGTGGTACTTCTGGATTTCCATCCGCATCATATTGCAATGTAACTTTTTTAATCTGTCCATCATTCCATATCGTATTTCCGATGCTCAAAAGAACTAATATGAGAAGAAACCCAATGCTTATCCAAAATCTTTTATCGCGTTTTATATACATCCACATATTATAGCCTCTCCTTCATCGCAGCTGGAATGAGATAATGAAACAATTTAAATAAAATAAAAATTGGAATATAAATAAGCAGTACACTAACGATGAAAACCTCAACCCTAATACCCTCATACGATTTCAAAAACATAAAAATACCACCCGTATTAAAAATCCATTCTATAATATATAAATTAGATAACATAAAAAAGATATTCGTTTTCGCAAAGAAAAGTGTACTAAGCAACACATTTCGTAATACATGACGATTTAAAATATGAAAGCGATTCAGCCCTTTCGCCTTAGCAAATAGGACATAATCTTTTTCTAACTCATTTTCAAAACGAAGCACTAACATTTTTACAAACAGAATCGTAGTCGGTATACTCAAACAAAATATTGGCAATCCTCTAATCGACTCGCCTCCAATTGACGCAATTTGAAAAGGTAAAAAACCTGTTTGTTTAAAAAACCATATAACTAAAATTTGTGATCCTAAAATAAGAAGAATGTCTGGAATGGATTCTAGGAAGATGAGAAATGATTTAATGCGATGTTGTATACGCAGTGAACTACTCATAATCACATAAACAATACAAAATGCTACAAATAATGAAATGAAAAAAGCAGCTAAAAATATAACAATCGTTTCTTTATAATGGACAAACAACTGTGGAAATAAAAATTTATCTCCCACATATTTAAAATTGGAGATGTCCATTAAATTCACAAATATTCCCTTTAAACTCTTTATGTACGTTGATGCACGCAGCTCAAATCCATAAAATAACTTCGGCAGTGCCCCTAAACAAATAATACCCAAAATCGAAATAATAAATTGAATCGTCACTTCCATCCCATTCAGAAAAACTTTTTTGACCACGTTTTCCCTTCTCTCTATATGTAATTTACCTCCTAATTTTATTCTTAATTTTCTGAATTGTAAATATTTATAAAATAAAGAATCACTAGGTTATGATCCTAGTGATTCTTTATGCGCATGCCCTTCTCTTTTCGCAAACGGCATATACAAAATGAAACATCCTATAAGCGCTGCACCTTCTAATGAAATAATATAGTAAGGATACGGTCCTAACATATCGAGTAATGATGCAGTTTCTGGCTTATGGGCTAAAAACATATAATTACCGCCTGTTTTATAATTCACAAATGAAACGATTGGAATTATTATGTTTAAAAATATCATCGTACGCTTAATAGATTGCAAGGTCGGTCTATATCCTTCTACCCACGTCATAAAGAGCGGTGCCCAAATGAGTAATACATGTGCAATGAAGAATTCTATAAAGCGAAAATGCGGGAAAGCGTATTGTAAGTTTGGTGTTAAAATAGCTTGTGATGCACCGATAATTCCTGTGAAAAATACAACCTCATATATTCGATAGCTTTTCGTTACAATCATAACCGACGCTAACAATAAACTAATCGTACATAATTCAAATGGAAGTGACGTACCGAGCTTAAAAATACCTGCTTTCCATTCCCATATATGAAGCCCGATTTCACTCCCTATAAATAGAAATGCACTCGCATATCGAACCGTTATATTCCACTCACTTTGACGTAATAAATCTTGATATTGATATAGAAAGAATATTCCTACCAACATAATAAATAATATAATGGCATGTTGCCTTGAGTATGGAATAAATGGCTTTAATGGTTGCGCACTAAAATAAGCTTCCATCTTCTCTCCTCCTCTCCTTCATATAATATTATTGTAAGAAAGAAACAACGAGTCAATTCATCTGCTTAGGCTAAGACAACCCCTACCTCACATCTACATATTCATACCTTACAAAACTGTAAGGTTATTGTAAGCTAAAACGATTTGTCAGATTCTCCACCTCTTTTATACTTAATGTAGATACTAAAACGAACGAAAAGGTGATAAATAGATGAAGAAGAAAAATAAAGTGTTAATTACTAGTGTAGTAGCAATCGGAATTGCAGCTGGATCATATTTTGCATTTGCTGGTGGTAGTTCAGATGTAGCAATGGCATATAGCGGTTATAAAGTTACGGAAAAACAAATTGAAAATGCACAAAAATTTGGCGGCGAAGTTATTCCAAGTGGAATTGAAACAATTTCATTCGATCCAACAAAAGGTACGTATGAATTAGCTGTTAAAAAAGGTGATGAAGTAAAAAAAGGTCAGCTTCTGTTTAAATATAATGACCCTACTGCTAAACAAGGTGTAACGGAAGCAGAAATGCAAAAGAAAATCGCACAAAAAGAAGTAACATTGTATCAAAAACAGATTGATGCAGCGAAACAAAAATTACAAAAAGATAAAAATGCTGGTCTTCCTCAGGAAGCATTAAAAGCATCGGAAATCGAAGTTGGGCAATTAGAATCACAACTTGAAATGAAAAAGTTTGAAGTTGAAAAATCTGATGAAATGATTAAAGCAGCAAAAGAGAAAGTAAACACCCTTTCTGTAACGAGCCCTACTGATGGTGTAATTGATGATATCGTAAAAACTGCCGATGAAAAAACAGGTATGAGCGGCATTACACTTCGTCACGCTGGTCCATTTAAAGTAAAAGGTCAACTTTCTGAGTATGAGCTTGCTAGTATGAGAGTTGGGCAAGAAGTAACTGTTTCATCAAAAACTGTAGCTGGTAAGACTTGGACAGGAAAAGTAACAGAAATCGGTTCTACACCATTAAAGAGTATGGACGAAAACAAAACAGTTTCTAATTACCAATTCACTGTCACATTAGATAATAGTGAAGAATTACAAAACGGCTTCCACGTTTACGTAACAAGTAAATCTGGCGAAGCAACTGGTACAGTTATTCCGAAGAGCAGTATTGTGAAAAAAGGTGACAAAAATGTTGTCTTTGTTGTAAAAGATGGTAAAGCGAAAGAACAAGCGATTACTGTTGAATTCGAGACAGATAGCGAAGCAAAAGTTTCTGGAGTGAAAAAAGGAGAGCAAATTATCTCTAAACCTGAAAAAGACTTAAAAGATGGTATGGAGGTTGTCGCCCAGTGATTAACTTAAAAGGCATCACGAAATCCTTCCAAAATGGTGCAGAGTCCGTTCAAATATTACACGGAATTGATGTAACTCTAAACCAAGGAGAATTTACTTCTATTATGGGACCATCTGGTTCTGGTAAATCAACTTTAATGAACATTATCGGTTGCTTAGATAAACCAACGACAGGTACGTATGAATTAGCGGGACAAAATATTTCAAACATGTCTGAAACAGAACTTGCACATGTTCGTAATAAAGAGATCGGGTTCATATTTCAAAACTTCATGTTATTACCAAGACTTACAGCACTTCAAAATGTAGAGCTACCTCTTATTTACGCTGGAGTCGATAAAAAAGAAAGACGTGAGCGCTCATTAGCCGCTTTAACAAAAGTTGGTTTAGCTGATCGAGCTACTCACTTACCGAATGAATTATCCGGTGGTCAAAAGCAGCGTGTTGCCGTTGCCCGTGCAATTGTAAATAACCCCAAATTCATTTTAGCTGATGAACCAACGGGTGCACTTGATACGAAAACGAGTACACAAATTATGGACCTCTTTTACGAATTAAACAAACAAGGCTCAACAATCATTATGATTACCCATGACCGCGAAATCGGGGAAGCTGCAGCACGTCAAATTGTAATTCGTGATGGAAATATCGTCCAAGATTGGAGAGGTTAATTTTGAACACGAGTGAAAATATACGCATGGCCCTTTCCTCTATCTTTGCTCATAAAATGCGCTCTATATTAACAATGCTAGGTATTATTATTGGTATTAGCGCCATTATTACTATCATTTCAATGGGTGATGGTACAAATGCAAAGTTTAAAAAAGAGTTAGGCCAAGGAAAAGATAATGAAGTAACGATTTACTACAGCAATCCCAACTTTGGAACAGATAGTGCTAAAATTACAGCTGATATGCTAAAACGTCTTCAAACTGTACCAGGCGTTAAAGATGTTTATCCAGATGTGAGCATGCAAATAAACGCTTCAGCTGGATCAAAAACTACCTCTCTCAGCTTAAAAGGTGGAACCGGTAGCTTTATGACAGATGAGAAGTTAAAATTAGTTCACGGTCGTGAATTAAACGATAATGAATTAAACCAAGCAATTCCTGCTGTTATATTAAATGAAGAAGCTTTTAATAAATTATTTAATGGTTGGGAATCAAATTTATATGCCGATATAAAAGGAAAACCGTATAAAATAGTTGGTGTGTATGAAACAAAAAATGATTTCGGAATGGCTATGGCTGAAGGTTATACATCTATTGAAAACGCTCCTGTCATTTCTGGAGTAACTGAATATGAAACTGTAAAACTAACACTAGTTTCTCCAGCAGAACGTAAAAGTGTAGAAAAACAAGCCGTTTCCGTTTTAAATGAAATGAAAGCTCCTAAATTTGAACATAAGTTTGAAGCGCAAGATATGGGGGACTTTACGAAGCAACTAGACGAATCAATCGGTATGATGAAAATGGTATTCGGTGGTATCGCTGCTATTTCATTACTTGTTGGTGGTATCGGTGTAATGAACATCATGCTTGTATCTGTAACAGAACGTACACGTGAGATTGGTATTCGTAAAGCACTTGGTGCAACACGCGGTAAAGTATTAACGCAATTCTTAATCGAATCTTGTATTTTAACGGGACTCGGTGGTTTCATCGGATTCATGCTTGGTATCTTCTTCGCTTGGATCGTCTCAATCTTTGCTGGATGGCCACTTGTTATCTCAAAAGAACTTGGACTTCTTTCAGTAGGTATTTCAATGCTAATCGGTATTGCATTCGGACTACTACCAGCTAACAAAGCTGCAAAACTTGATCCAATTGAATGTTTACGATATGAATAAATAAAAAACGTAGGAGTGTAAACTCCTACGTTTTTTATTTTATTGAAGAAAAATTCAATTTTATCAACGTTTTATTAAGAATATGAATCTACAGCAATTAGCAAACCAATTCATAACAATATCGTCCCTTTAAATCATGTTTCTTCTATTATATATGTTTCATGTTGCGATTACCTTCTTATCCTTGCAGCTTCCATTTCACATTACAACTATCCTGCAATCCTATTATTGCAAAAATACTATGTAATAACACAAATTCAAGGCGTAATTTTTTCCATACTACAACTTATTTTGTAACAATTATATCTCTATTTTATTAAAATTCATCCTATATATATGACTTCACACGCAAAAACATTATATTTTCATAACCACATTTCGATTCAAACAGTTAAACACCTCCCTTTCGTAATACCACTGAAACATTTAGGTAATATCATTGATATATTATTAATCTATAAGTAATTAAAATAGTGTTGATTTTATGAATCATATGTTATAATCCCCCGAAAACCGCAAAGAAACCGTTATCAGGATATTAATGGAATTATTACAGAATATTAACGCCTCATTACGAATGCTTTGTAGTTTTGTGTTTTCCGCAAATAAGAAAATAATGGTTGCTATAATGAGGTCAACGAAAAACAAATGCAATGGAGGCTATTATGAAAAAATTTATGGGTATAGCAACAGCAGCGGTTTTTGGTCTTGGGATTTTCACAACATCTGCTAAAGCAGAAACGATTGTAACAACTGATGTACTAAATGTACGAGAAAACCCAACTACTGAATCAAAAGTTGTCGGAAAGTTATTAGATGGATATAAAATTAACGTTTTACATACAGAAAACGGATGGTCAAAAGTTAAATTAAATAGTGGTAAAGAAGCTTTCATAAGCGCTGACTACACTAAAGATACTTACTACGTAACAGCAAACGTATTAAACGTACGTGCTGGAGCAAATACAGATTCAGCGATTCTTGGTAAATTGAAAAAAGATGATGTAATCGAAACAACACACCAAGTACAAAATGATTGGATTCAATTTGAATATAACGGCCAAACAGCTTATGTACACGTTCCTTACTTAACAGGGAAAGCACCAGTTAAAGTTCAGCCAGTAGTTAAAGCTGAAAAAGTAACTAACGTTCAAGATACAGCTAAAGTTCGTGAAGCAGTTAAAGCCGGGGAATTAGCTGAAACTCAAGCAAAGGCTAAAGCTCAAGAAGCAACTAAAGCTCGCGAAGCAGCTGAAGCTCAAGCAGATGCTAAAGCTCAAGAAGCGGCTAAAGCTCGTGAAGCAGCTAAGGCTCAAGAAGCAGCTAAAGCTCAGGCAGAAGCTGAAGCTCAAGCAGATGCTAAAGCTCAAGAAGCGGCTAAAGCTCGTGAAGTAGCTAAAGCTCAAGCAGATGCTGAAGCTCAAGCAGCGGCTAAGGCTCAAGAAGCAGCTAAAGCTCGTGAAGCGGCTAAAGCTCAAGCAGATGCTGAAGCTCGTGAAACAGCTAAGGCTCAAGAAGCAGCTGAAGCTCGTGAAGCGGCTAAAGCCCAAGAAGCAACTAAAGCTCGTGAAGCGGCTAAAGCTCAAAAACCAGCTACACAACAACCTGTTGCAAAAGAAACTGAAACAAGTACACCATCTTCTTCTCGTGAGTTAAGAGTTGAAGCAACAGCTTACACAGCAGATCCACTTGAAAATGGTTACAAAGCAGGAGACCAAGTGAAATCAGCTATGGGTCATAACTTAACAGCTAATCCAAACATGAAACTAATTGCAGTTGATCCAAGTGTCATTCCATTAGGTTCAAAAGTATGGGTTGAAGGTTACGGAGTAGCTATTGCTGGTGATACTGGTGGAGCTATTAAAGGAAATAAAATCGACGTTTTAATGCCAGACAAAGGTTCATCAAGTAGCTGGGGACGTAAAACAGTTACAGTTAAAGTATTAAACTAGTTAGAAAAAAAGAGTCAGTCTCATCGTTGAGGCGGGCTCTTTTTTATGATTCTTATATTCTTTCTTTCTCTTGAAAGTAAGTAATATTGTCTCTAAGCCACTTCCTCTCCGACATAAACAAGTTTCCACGTTTTTTGTACACTTTATCAAATGTCTTTAAAACTTCTTCATGATTAGCAAACTTATGTAAGAAACGAAGAGCGATGACAATCTCTGATTCATCAGTAGGCTCTACTTCATTTTTACGTCTTCTAGAAGCAACCTTATTCACACGTTCACAAATTGGCTTAATCGCCATTTCATCTCCATATGTATAAATAGCTCGAATGGCCTCATATTTCACCATGACATTTCTATCAGCTAAAGCATCAATATAAACTATTTGTAAGTCTGTTTTTCCGATTTCCGCTAAAGTCTCAATAGCCGCTGAACGAATATAAGCACTATCGCAGTGTAAAAGTTTCGTTAAAAGTAGAATTGATCGCTTTGTTCCAATCTCATATAAAGTAGCACATATATTTACAACATCATCTCGCTTCTCTTCCACTGTAAGTAACTTCAATAAAGCATCTTCTGCTTCCAACGATTTACACAACTTTAAAGCGATGACAGCAGAATAACGAACTCCACTATTTTTATGATATATGTAAGGAATAATTTTATGTGCATTGCTTGCTTCAGATAATTTACTTAAATCTATGAGCAGACTATCTAACACCACCCTGCTTTCTTCACTTTCTAACCGATCTATCAAATAATCTGCAATATACATCTCTTTAGTATTTATTGCAAGTTGTGTAATTAAAAAATATAGATTTGTTTTTATATGTGCTTTTCTTGCTTTCGTTACTTTCTCTTGTAAACAAGAAAAAAGCGATAAATCATTTAACCATCTCGCCTCTTCATATGCACATTGTCGAATACCTGCTTCCTCATCACCCATCCGCCTTAATAAATCATCTATATACTCTTCCATCTCCTTCTCTCCCGTCCAAGTTAAATCTATCTCTTTGCATTCTATATACGATAGACTACTATTTCAACAAAAAGAAGAGGATGCCATAGCATCCTCTCCCCTTTCCTATTCCACACAAGTAAACTGTGTCCAAGCTCCTACATAATCTAGTAAAAACACCTCTTCTTCAGCAATCGTACCGACAATATTTTTCCGTTCATCTATCGGCATTTCTTTCAAGATGATTTGTAATTCACCTTTATACTTTCCGAATGAGTTGTTACCAATTACAACTTGCCCTCTTTCCTGTAGCACACTTTCGCGCATAGGGAAGTCATAGTCTTTATACTTTTTACGTACTTCTGTAGAACGTACCATATATTCTGTTATATCACCGCGTCTTACGTGTATTTCTTGCAGAGTCGCTCTCTTCTCTACTTCAGTCGCTTCATCTACAAATTGTACTTTCAGCTGCAACATGTAACGATTTAAGTTTCCTAGTTTTTCTAACTCTTCTTCACTCGCATAAGCATTTCCGATAATGACATCATCGATTAGCCCCGTTGCCCATAAATGCTTCGCTTGCACTTCGATTGGAAGATTACGATGCTCTTCTAATGTACATAATCCGTCATTAATATCCCATGGACCGATGTTAGCAGTATGTGATGTGATAAATGCTGCACTGCGAATACCATGCTTTTTAAAACGTTCACTACAGCGAATGAAATAATCATACGGAAGACCAGTGAATTTTTGCGGATAAAAATTATGGCAACCAATTAAAGCTGCTTTATTCGCTTGATGCGAAAGGATATTTTCTAAATAGGCAATATCATTACTTACGTTTAGCTCAATTTTTAAACCGTACGGGTTGTTCGTCATTTTCGCTTCTGTTAATCCGTCAAATCCTACATCTAAACGAATACCATCTGCACCTAACTCTGCAAAGAATGATAGATCACTATAGCTAATACCAAGCTGATCAAACACAGCTGGTGCTACATCTAAAATGACTTCCATATTGTACTCTTTTGCATGATTAATAATTTCTTTAAATTCTGCTACAATTTCTTCTTTCGGACGATTCACAGACAATAAACAAGTGAATATTCTTGAAAAACCGTGACGTGCCGCTGCTGAAATATATGCCATATCTTTTTCTTTCGTTGAATGCTCTGGATAAAGAGAAATTCCTAATTTACGCTCCATGCTTTTGCATCTCCTTCACACGTTGTATTAATGCCATACTTGTAAATCTATATTTTGCAGATAAACATGTCGCACATAAAATCGTTGGTACGATGATAAAGTACGGTGATTGTAAACTAAATGCCACATAAGCTCCCATTGAACATCCGATAAATAATATCGACACAAGTAGTAAAACTAATAGCGATTTACTTTGTACCCATTTTGAATAATGCGCAATACACTGTCCGATAACAAATGTAATTAAGATGATAATTGCTCCGAGCATTCTGTTTTCTCCTCTCCTGCTAATTGTTGCTTCTCATACATTTTGAAGAATGGATAGTAAATAACGAATGAGATAACAAAGTTAACAAGTACAAGTACACCAGCCATAATTGTCCAGTCCGTACTAATAATAGCTGCAATTGGTGCTAACATCGTAAACGGCAGCTTCGCCATCATCATCGGAATCATACCTGAAACAACTGCGAAGTATGATACCGTCGTTGTAACTAACGGTGTAATAACGAATGGAATAATTAAGATCGGGTTCATTACAATTGGTGCCCCGAAAATAATTGGTTCGTTAATATTGAATAATCCTGGTACGAATGATAATCTACCTAACTCTTTTAAGAACTTAGATTTAGAGAACATAAACATAATTACTAAAGCTAGTGTTGAGCCTGATCCACCAATCCATACGAACCATTGAATAAATTGCTCTGTAAATAAGTTTGGTAACTGATGTGCATTTCCTGTAGCTGTGAACACTTCCATATTTTCAAGAATTGCTGAATCCCACATCGGACGAATAATTGGTCCTAAAATCGCAGGGCCATGTATACCGAATGACCAGAAGAACACGATTAAGAATACTGTTAATAAACCACCGAATAAATTATTTCCTACTAATACTGATTTTAATGGTGCGATTAAGTATGTGATTGTTGTATTTACATCAAATTTCAAACCGTAACGAATACCCCAGAATAAAAGAATAACTACTAGAGTTGGAATTAATGCTGCAAACGAGTTTGCAACTGCTGGTGGTACACTATCTGGTAATTTAATCGAGATATTATGCTTAATCATAAAGTGATAAATTTCTACTGCAATTAATGCTGTAACAATTGCTCCGAATAAAGAAGTTGCACTTAATGTTCCTACTGAAATATATCTACCTGCATCAATAACACCTGGTACAGCTTTTGTTATTTGAATTGGTTCAACTGATGCTAGTAAAAAGGCGAGTACAGATAATAATCCTGCACTTAATTGATTGAGCTGATAAAAGTTCGCGAGTGAAGCCCCTACCCCAAACGCTGCGTATAACGCCATTAAACCTACTGTAAATCGGAATGGAATATCTAAAATATGACGAAACGGTGCAATCCACTCCATATATGCGTCAATCGGTAAATTTAAAAAGATAACGAAAAATGATCCGACAATCGTTAACGGTAACGTAGAAATAACTCCGTTTCGAATTGCTAATAAATGTCGTTGCCCCGCAATCTTTTGCGTTGTCGGCATAATCTTCTGTTCCATAAAACTCATAAAACCATTCATCGATAACCCTCCCTATGTTCAATGTGGCAAAATTAAAAAGTTATAACATTATAATGTTTACATTTAAAAAAATATAATTACACTAAAACTAATTGTTCTGCTTGCTTAAGTACTTTCAAACCATCACACATGCCATAATCTCGTTGTTCTATAATTGCAACCGGTATATCGTATGACTTCGCAAGAAACTCTACTGCTGGAAACAAATACTTCACTTGTGGTCCGATTAAAACAACATCAGCATTTTTTATTTCCAGTTTCACAAGTTCTGAATCGACTGCTTTAATTTTATAATCCTTCCCTTGTTTCTTTGCCTCTTCTTGCATTTTTCTTACAACCATACTCGTTGACATACCTGCCGCGCAACATAATAAAATGTACATATTACACTGTCACTTTCTCTTCCACTCGTTTATGAAGAGTAATAAATTCCTCAGCAAGTTCCTTCACTGTAATTGCATTCATTAAATGATCTTGTGCATGCACTAACAGTAAACTGATTTCTGCATGATTTCCTCTCGCTTCTTCTTGAATTAAGTCTGTTTGAATACGATGAGCCGCTGTAATTTCTTCACTAGCAAGTGTCATTTTTTCACTCGCATTCTCAAAATCTCCTTGTCTTGCAAAAGCAATTGCTTCAAGCGCCGCGCTTCTCGCGTTGCCACCATGTAAAATTAACGCAAATGGAGTTTGCATATCAGTCATTTAAAATTCCCCCAAGCTATGTTTTTTCTATATTTTTATCTTATTATGAAAACGCATACAATTAAACATAAAAAACTTCCGTTGTGTAACGGAAGTTTTTATATACTTTTCTTATAAAGATAATAATATCTCTTGGAATTCTGCAATTACTTCAGCCTGAGTTAATTTCTCTATCGTATTTTGACTAGACATAATATCGTATAAAAAATCATATAGCTTTTGTAAATCTTCATTATTATTACGCTTTACACTAAATAAAATAATAACTTGTACTTTCTTATCTCCCCAGTCCACCGCTTTATCAAGTGTACAAAACATCAAAAATGTTTTCTCACTTAATAACTGCATCGGATGCGGAATCGCAACTAAATTTCCAACCGCTGTCGGAGATGTATTCTCTCTTTCCATAACAGAATCATAAAAGTTTGCAGGTACATAACCTTTCAAAGCAGCTTTCTCACATAAAAACTGAATAACCTCTTCTTTTGTAGAGGTACTACGATTTAAGAAGATCAAATCTTCCTTAATATATTGCTGCACACTAGTATTCACATGCGTAAATAACTGCTGACCAATCGATTTAATCTCTTTATCATCAAATATTGAATTCACTTTTATAACTGGCACAGGCAAACCACTCGGTATATGAATCGTACTAATAATACAATCTATTTTATCTTTGTAAAGTTCTTCTACCTTCAATTGATAATAGCCTGTAATCCCTACAATCTCTAATTTATCTCGGAACTGTGATAGAATTTTATATTTCAATAGCTGTGCACTCCCTTGGCCAGTTGCACAAACTAATAAGCATCTTTTCTTTTGATTCTTTTCTTGCAAACGACTCATCGCTCCACCGAAGTGAATAGCAATATAACCAATTTCACTTTCCGGAATCGACTCACCCGTATATTCACCAATTATGTCTCCAACAAGAACCGCAATTTCAAAGGCATATGGATAATTCTTTTTCACTTCTGCCAAAAGAGGATTTCTCGTATTTAATTTATATTTCAAACGGTTTAATAATGTTTTTAAATGAACACCAAACCCAAATAATAATTCCTCATCATAATAAAAAGTAAGATTCCGTTCTTCTGCCACTTTGAAAAGAATATGCTGCATGAATGCATATACATCTTTTCCTACTAGCTCTTCTACATTTTCATAGTGATTTCTCGCTGTAACAGCTGTACTTAATAAATGCATCGTCACATATAAAATTTCTTCTTCTGGAAATTGAAGTTCCAGCTCTTCCTCTAAATTTCCTAAAATCTGTTTCGCAATTTTATATTCTTTCTTTATTACAAGTTCAGATTTCTCTACATGCAGTGATTGAATGTAATGATCATCCATGCATCGCTTTAACGCAATCGCAATATGAATTGATAAATTATCAATTTCTATATCTGATAAATATATCGTTCCTCCCTCGATATACTTTAGTATAACTGAGCGGATGAGAGAAATATGAGGTAACGATAAATATGTATCAGTCTGCTCAAATTGCTCATGAAACGGGGTATGGTCATAACGTGGTAAACCATATTGTGATAAACAAGAACGAATATTAAATTCCTCTCCCACAATACGCATACCATAATATGGTCTTTTTTCAATTTGTAACTCATAGCGACTACAAATATCCGTAACATCTTTCATAATTAAATTTACAGTTGATTTACTCACATAAATCTCTTCTGCTAACTGTGAAAGCTTCACATATCCCTCTGTCGTTAAAATGCGTTGTAAAATGTACGCTACTCTTTCTTCATAAGAAGTGGGAATCTTTTCTGTCTGTTTTTGAAATACATTTACGCAAAACTCTTCAAATTTCTTCGCTTGTATAACTTCTAGTTCGTACCCATTTCCCCTTTGGGATTCAATTTTCGCTCCATGTTCTTCCAATATATCATTTAATAATTTTATATCCTTTTGAATCGTCTTCGTGGATACATGTAAACGGCTCGCTAAAAAAGCTCGATTTAACATCGATTTCTCTTCTAAAAACTCCTCTAAAATAGAAATTAATCGCTGATGCACTTTTGTCATAGCTCTTCCTCTCGCTCTTTATATAAAAGGGAAAAAGCCACTGAAATCAGTAGTTTTTTCCCTTTTATCCCGATTAGTGAATGCTAATAATCAGTGGGGATGAACTACATTCCCACTGATTAAAGCTTCACTTTATCCCGCTCTCATTATTTCTTTAGTGTAAATCCAAATTTATCCCATGCTTGTAAATAATCTAATAAGAAAATTTCTTCCTCTACAATTCGGCCAACTACATTTGTTTTTCCTGTATTCATCATATCTTTTAAAGCAATTTGTAATTCACCTTTATATTGACCATACTGCTCATTATCAATTAAAAGATCACCGCGCTTAATTTCGCGCGTATTATGCGGTTTGAACTCTTCTTTTTTATATTTCACACGACTTTGTGTAGAGCGAATCATATATTCAGACACATCTCCGCGATAAAAATGCGGTTCGTCTAACACAATAATTCTTTCTAATTCTGTTGTTGTATCATATAGTCCTATATCAAATGTTTGTTTCTCTTTATTTAATGCACCTAGTGCTTGTAATTCTTCTTCTGATGCATAAGCGTTCGCAATAATAACATCATCAATTAATTCTGTCGCAAATAGATGCTTCGCTTGTGTTGTCATCGGTAATTCACGGTGCTGCTCTAACGTACATAATCCTTCCGTTACTGGCCAAGGCCCATATGTTGCATCGAATGATGAAATAAAAGCAGCGGTTCTCATACCGTAATCTTTAAATTGTTTCGAGCATTTAATGAAATGATCGTATGATAATCCTGAATAACGGTGTGGATAGAAATTATGACAGCCAATTAAATTTTCACGATTTGGTCTATGACTCATAATGTTATCTACATACTTCGTACCGTTACTCATATTAATCTCAATTTTTAAGCCATATGGATTGTACGTCATAATTGATTCTTCTAAACCTGAGAACCCAACATCTAAACGAATACCATAAGCACCTAGTTCATGGAAGAACGATAAATCGTTATACGAAATACCTAGTTGTTCAAACACAGCTGGACTAATATCAACTAATACTTGGAACCCTAATGCATTTGCATGAGAGATCGTTTCCTTAAACTCTTCTATAATTTTCTCTTTTTCGCCATCTACAGATAATAAACATGTGAATACACGTGTAAATCCGTATTTACTTGCTAATGTTACATACTCCTTATCTTTCTCTACTGTCGAATGTTCTGGATAAATAGAAATACCTAATCGTCTCATATGTACACGCCTCTTTCTTCATCATATTGTAAACCTTTTCAAATATATGTAGCGAAAAAGTATGTATCCCCTTCTCTTCCACTACAATTTGAATCCGCTTTCTTTAAAGAAAAAACAATTTCTATCATTCATAACAACTACTAGTCTATACATCTATACTTTACATCTTTTTTTCATAATTGTGCAGCTTTTACACAAATTTGTCAGTTTTTCACCTAAAAAATTGTTATCCGTTTTCAAGACACCTTCCTTGACTGTTATGTTGACCAATACATATACTCGAAAGAACAGAGAAAACTTTTATATAGGGGATGAATATATGGGAGAGGCAATACTCGTAAAACGAGAACCGTTATGGACGAAAGAGTTTATTGCGCTAATTCTAGCAAACTTATGTATGTTTTTAGGATTTCAAATGTTAATTCCAACTTTACCTGTTTATGTGAAAGAAATTGGGGGCACAAGTTCAAATATCGGATTCGTTGTCGGTATGTTTACCGTTGCAGCACTTTTTATTAGGCCGCTGACTGGAAATGCCTTGCAAAAATTCAACAAAAAAATCATTTTAATGATCGGTACCGCTATTTGTTTACTCGCTATGGGCAGTTATCTTTTCGCTTCAACCGTTTTCCTATTGCTTGCCGTTCGAATTTTACACGGAGCTGGCTTTGGTATTACAACGACTACATATGGAACTGTCGTTTCAGACTTAATTCCGCAAGCTCGCCGCGGTGAAGGCATGGGTTATTTCGGTCTTTCTGGAACTATTGCTATGGCGCTCGGTCCACTTATCGGACTTTGGCTTATGCAAACATATAACTTCACGATTCTTTTTTTATGCGCACTTTCATGCACAATAGTTTCATTAATATTAACGAAACTACTTCAAATCAAAAAATCGCCGCAACCACCACAGCAAACATCCGGTACCTTTCTCGATGGATTTATTGAGCGTAAAGCTTTACTTCCTTCATTATTAATATTATGTATTACATTAATGTACGGGGGAATTGGGAGCTTTATCACATTATTTGCTACGGAAGTCGGGATTGCTGATATTAGCCTTTTCTTTTTATTTAATGCACTTGCAATCGCTGTAACTCGCCCGTTTTCAGGAAAATTATATGACACGAAAGGCCATACATTCGTCATCATTCCAGGAGTTATTATTACGTTTACAGGTATTATTTTGCTGTCGTATACAACTACAATTCCGAGCTTAATTATTGCCGCAGCGTGTTACGGAAGTGGTTTCGGAGCAATTCAACCAGCACTACAAGCGTGGATGATTGACCGAGTAGCACCACACCGACGAGGAGTAGCAACAGCAACATTCTTCTCAGCATTTGATCTTGGAATTGGTGCTGGAGCGATTATTTTTGGGTTCATTGCACACTTTACAAACTATGCAACTGTATATCGTTATTCTTCCCTATTACTCATCGCATTCCTTTTCATTTACATCACAAGCTTACGGAAACAAAAACAGGGAGATAAAACAAACGAAAAAGCCGCCGGGTAATGTTAACTGATTCTTTTTCAAAGTACTTGGACTAAAAAAATCATATATACACAAATGCAAAAAGCAGTGGATTCCTAAGAAAAATCACACTGCTTTTTGCATTGTATTGAAAGGTGAACCGCTGTTCTATTTATTCATATTGTTCGTATGATATTAATATATAGAACGAATTGGAGGAAATGTTGATGAAAGCAGTAGTTTACACAAAATACGGTCCCCCGGACGTTCTTCAACTAACCGAGGTAGAAAAACCTAGTCCTAAAGAAAACGAAATCCTTGTAAAAATAAAAGCGACAACCGTAACAGCAGGAGATATTCGTTCAAGAAGTTTTACAGTTCCCTCTTCTGTTTGGCTACCCGCTCGAATTGCACTTGGCTTTAAGCAACCGAAAAAACAAATATTAGGAATGGAATTGGCTGGTGAAGTTGAATCGGTAGGAAAAGACGTCACACGATTTAAAAAAGGAGACCAAATTTTCGCAGCTACCCAAGTCAATTTCGGTTCTTATGCTGAATATATTTGTCTACCTGAAGATGGAGCAGTATGCATGAAGCCCTCCAATATAACTTATGAAGAAGCCGCAGCCGTTCCAATCGGGGCACGTACAGCATTATTTTTCCTAAAGACAGCTAACATTCAGAACGGTCAAAACGTTCTTATTTATGGTGCTTCTGGAAGTGTCGGAAGTTATGCAGTACAACTTTCCAAATATTTCGGCGCAACAGTTACAGGGGTGTGCAGTAGCTTCAATTTAGAATTAGTAAAATCTCTAGGAGCTGACGAAGTAATTGATTACACCGCAAGCGATTTTTCTACTATAGACGGAGCTTATGATATTATCTTTGAAGCCGTAAATAAAAGTACGTTTTCAGATTGTATGAAATTGTTAAAAGAAGATGGTACTTATATAAATATAGTCGAACCGTTACCGAGTGCTCAAATGCTATGGACGAAATTGACAAGTCGCAAGAAACTAATATTAAGTCAAAACGCACCTGAAACTTCCGAAGCACTAGACTTCCTTAAAGAACTTGTTGAGAACGGTAAAATAAAAGTGATCATTGATAGACAATATACTTTTGAGGAAATTGTTGAAGCTCACATATATGTTGAAGAAGGACACAAGAAGGGAAATGTCGTCATAAACGTGAAACATAACGACCACTCCTAATAAAAGAAGAACACTGCAAATAGTTTTACAATACGAAGCACTCAAACTTTTTTAATATTAAAAAACAGGGCAAATTCATATGCGAATTGCTCTTTTTTATTGTTGTAAGTAATTCAATCTTTTTTCACTTTCATTATACATTCATTTCAAACCTCCCCATTTCCCTACATATTTTTCTATCTTTAATCAAAAAATATGCAAAGAACCATTATTATAAATAAGGGGAAACTTTACTTAGCGCATCCAATTTGGATAGTTTACCTCTCCTATTTTTACTATCCACAAATAGTGTGATAAATGTGACTTCTTTACAAATCAATCAGATGTATCAGCTGAAAAACCAATTAAATCCAGCTGTTTCTTTAAAGAATTGTAAACTTTTCATCCCTTTGTAAATTTAGTGTAAATTTTACTGATAAACCGTTTACAGTGTCTCAAGGTTTAGTTAATAATTACATCGTACATGAAATTTAAGGAGTGGAATGCGTGGAATATAATATTCAAGATATGATCTTCCAGTTCATTGGTGGATTAGGTATTTTCTTATTCGGGATTAAATACATGGGCGATGGACTGCAACAAGCAGCTGGAGATCGTCTTCGCGATATTCTAGATCGCTTTACAACAAACCCACTTATGGGTGTACTAGCAGGTATGTTAGTTACAGTATTAATCCAATCAAGTTCAGGAACAACCGCTTTAACAGTCGGACTTGTAAGTGCCGGATTTATGACATTAAGACAAGCAATTGGTGTTATTATGGGTGCAAACATTGGAACGACAGTTACTGCATTTATTATCGGGATTAAAATCGGAGAATACGCTCTTCCAATTATGGCAATTGGGGCTATCTTACTATTCTTCTTTAAAAATAAAAAAGTACATTCTTTAGGTCAAGTTATATTCGGTTTTGGTATGTTATTCTTCGGTTTAGAATTAATGAGTGCAGGTATGAAGCCTCTTCGCTCTTTAGAATCATTCCAAGAATTAACGGTTAGCATGAGTGATAACCCAATTTTAGGAGTCATTGTTGGTACAGTCTTCACTTTAGTTGTACAAAGTTCAAGTGCAACAATCGGTATTTTGCAAGAACTATTCGGTCAAGGTGCAATCGATTTAAAAGCTGCTCTTCCTGTATTATTTGGTGATAACATCGGTACAACAATTACAGCTGTATTAGCAGCAATTGGTACTTCTATTGCAGCAAGACGTGCAGCATTAGTTCACGTTATCTTTAATATCGTCGGTACAATTATCTTTACGATTTTATTAGTACCATTTACAAATTTAATTCAATATTTCCAAACATCATTAAACTTAAATCCAGAAATGACAATCGCATTTGCCCACGGAACATTTAACATAACAAATGCAATTATTCAATTCCCATTCATCGCTGTATTAGCATGGATTGTAACAAAACTTATTCGTGGCGAAGATTCTGCTATTGATTTCAAACCGCAACATTTAAATCCAATCTTTATTGAACAATCTCCTGCTATCGCACTAACAGAAGCGCAAAAAGAAATTGTGCGCATGGCTGAGTTCTCATTACATGGATTAAAAGAAGCAAACCAATTTTTAAATACACAAGATAAAAAACACGCTAACATGGCTACTCAATTAGAAGGAGCTATTAACAATTTAGATAAAAAAATTACCGAGTATTTAGTTTTACTATCAGAAAAACCACTTTCACCTACAGACTCTGAAAAACATTCAGTTTTAGCAGGTGTTGTTGGAGATATTGAACGTGTCGGTGATCATGTAGAAAACCTGGTAGAACTTGTAGATTTCCAAATTTCAAACCGCGTTTCACTATCAGATGAAGCACTAGCTGAATTAAATGAAATGCTTGAATTAACAATTTCAACATTACAAGATGCAATCAATGCTTTAACAAACTTTGACACTGAACTAGCTCAAACTGTTATTGCAAAAGAACGTAAAATTGACCAAATGGAACGTGTTCTTCGTAAACGTCACGTATTACGTCTGAACGAACGTAGCTGTTCAGGTGATGCAAGTATCATCTTCGTTGATATGGTAAGTAACTTAGAGCGTATCGGTGATCACGCTGTAAATATCGCTGATGGTGTTTTAGGTGAACAAGGAAAAATCAATTTAAAACAATCATTATAATGGGAAAAGAGACGCTCAAATAAGCGTCTCTTTTTTATTTCATATTTACAATCGTTCTTCCTTTTAACTTTCCTTGCAGTATAAGTGCAAACTTCTCATCTAATTCTTCTAATGTACATTCTTCTGTATAAGATAATAGCTCTAAGTTTTTCCAATCGGTCGCTAACAATGCCCACACTTCTCTTCTCATGTCTACTGGACATTGCACTGAGTCTATTCCTAAAAGGCTAATACCTCGTAATATGAATGGGTATACCGTTGTATTTAACTCCTGCCCCGCTACATTACCACACGTCGTGACACAACCGTCATACTGTAGTGATTTTAAAGCTGTTTCTAACATCCTTCCGCCTACAGTATCGACAACCCCAGCGTATATTCCTTTAAGCATCGGTCTTCCTGATTCATCACTCAATTCCGCGCGGTGAATCATCTTTTTTGCACCTAAACGTAGCAACATCTCTTTCTCTTCTCTTTTTCCCGTTGCCCCTACTATGTTATATCCTAACTTCCCTAAAATGCTAACTGCTACACTGCCTACTCCGCCCGTAGCACCAGTTACTAAAATATCTCCCATACTAGGCGTAATTCCCGCTCTAATGAGCTTATATACCGATAAGGCAGCTGTAAAACCGGCTGTCCCATACATCATACTTTCCTTCAAAGACATTTCTTTTGGTAAAGGAACAACCCAAGATGATGGCACGCGAATATATTCTCCGAAACCACCAGAAGTATTCATACCTAAATCATATCCAGTTACAATAACTTGGTCGCCTTCCTGAAAGACGTTATTTTCACTGCTAACTACCTCTCCCGCTGCATCGATGCCTGGTGTATGAGGGTATGTTCTCGTTACACCTTTGTTACCAGTAGCTGAAAGGGCATCTTTATAATTTAATGAAGAGTAATGAACCCGTATTAGCACATCTCCTTCAGGCAAACTACTTACTTCTCTCTCAACAAGCTTTCTTTCAAATTGATTATTTTCTTTTTCGTTCACGACAATTGTTCGGAATGATGTATGATTCATTATGCTCTCTCCTTCATCCGTAAAATCTTTCTTTATTATATAAGAAAGATATATACAGCTAATCACATCTTCTTGGCTATATTTCAACAAATCTTACTTCTCTATCACTTTCTCATAATACATATTTTCATTTCTACTAAAACAACTTATACTTATTCTACATCTCAAAAATAAAATATAGAAATCTGACTTTTTATAAATAAATTGAATTTTTACGAAATGTAAATGATTTGTAATGTTTTTTTTCGCTAAATTTCATTATAATAAGTGGATATGAGTGTCGTATTTCAATCCAAATGAAGGAGTACAGGAAATGGAGCAAAACCCATCTTTGCAAGAAAATACACGCAATAACCCGAAAAAAAGTAAGAAAAAAACAAAAATTATTATAAGCGCTATTCTATTCTTTTTAATAGTAGGCGGCGGTTATACTTGGTTTTTAGCAAATAAAGCATCTTCTGCTATTCGAAATGCCGCACACGATTTAGCGCGCGGTGATAAATCTGATTTACGTGATAAGGCTGTAAAACCTATTACAAACAATGTATCTGTCTTAATCATGGGTGTTGATGAAAGCGATGTCCGTGGGAAAGAATACGGTGAAGCTATAAGAACGGATGCACTATTACTTGCAACTTTTAATAAAGATAGCAAAACTGTTAAACTATTAAGTATTCCACGTGACACATATACTTATATTCCAGTAGAAAAGAAAAAAGATAAAATTACACACGCTCATGCATTCGGTTCTGCTAAAAACGGAAAAGATGGTGGACCACAAGCAAGCATTGATGCAGTTGAAAAATTAATGAATGTTCCTGTCGATTACTTTGTAAAATTCAACTTTAAATCATTTATAAAAATCGTCGATGACTTAGGCGGTATTGAAGTTGATGTACCAGTTGAATTTACTGAGCAAGATAGCAACGATAATGCTGAGGCAATTCACCTGCAAAAAGGTGTTCAAAAGTTAAATGGCGAAGAGGCTCTTGCTCTAGCTAGAACAAGGCACATTGATAGTGATGCGATGCGTGGTCAACGTCAGCAACTCGTTATCGAAGCCATTTTAAAGAAACTAACAAGCGTTGGATCCGTAACAAAAGTTGGTAATATCATTGATGATATTAACGGCCAATTCGTTACAAACTTAACATTCGACGATATGCTTTCATTCTATAAATATGGAGCAGATTCTTCAATTGAGAAATTACAAATTGAAGGTGAAGATTGTTACATGGCAAAAGGTGATGATACATGTAGTAAATCTCCTGGTGGTGGCCGAACTTACTACTACAATCCAGATAAAAAAGAATTGGCTAATGTTACAAACGAACTTCGTAGTCACCTTGGACTACCTGCATATACAAAATCTGATTCTGATTCTGATTCTGATTCGAAAAAAACAAATTCAGAGAAAACGAAAGAATCTACATCCGATTCGAAAAAAACAAACTCAGAGAGAACGAAAGAATCTGACTCTGAGGATACAAACAAACATGAATCAAGTAACAATAAACATAATGATAATAGCAGTGAAGATACAGAAACATCGTCTAATAACAATGAATAAAGTGAAGCAGTGCTCTATGAAGGTAGAGAACTGCTTCTTTTTAATGCTTTTAAAATGAAAAATCAGAACTTTCCAACTATCTTTTTTAATATTTTTAAATTATAATAAATAATAGTAATCTATTCCAAATATCAGGGGGCTCACACACATGAAAGCTGCAGTAAAACATAACATTTCAGATTTTAAAGAGTACTTAAAATCAAACGATATATATATGGAAGAAAATATAGATGAAAATGATGGTTCTGTACATTTCTCAGTAGGACTAGAAACTGAAGCTGGCGCAAAAATTCAACTTATCGCTGCTTTCGACAACGAAAATCCTACTGTGGATATATACTGCTTCAATGTTGCTCACGTACCTGATTCAACAAATGACATTTTACACGTCATCAATGAATTAAATACATCTTACCGATTTGCAAAATTCACGCTAAATAAGCAAAATGCAATTGATATTTCAACATCTCTTGCATTCTCAGAACCAAACTTTAATCCAGCACTTGTCTTTGAACATACGAGAATGCTATATAAGTTAGCAAATGACGAATATAAAAACTTAATGAAAGTTATTTGGGCATAAGTAAAAGGATGGGCTGCAAGCAGCACCATCCTTTTTTATTCATATCATATCGATCCACATCTTTATGGCGGTGCCTACAATTAAAATAGACAATACATATTGTAAAACTTTTTGATTCACTCTCTTCCCTACTCTCACCCCAAGAGGAGCGGCAAATAAACTTGCTATCGCAACGATAAGGGCTGGAATAACAACTATTTGTCCAGTAATCACTTTCCCCGTCGTAATCCCTACCGAGGAAATAAATGTAATAGCGATAGATGTTGCTATTGTCGTACGTATTGGTAGTTTTAAAACAACTAGCATAATCGGGACTAAAAGAAATGCACCACCAGCCCCAATAATGCCGGAAACACTTCCTACAATAAACGCTAACATACTTGCTAACCATTTATTATAATTAACTGCTCTGCTATTATTTTTCTTCGGCACAAACATCATAATAGCCGCAATAGTAGCTAGTAATGTGTAAACAATGTTTACAGCATGCTCATTTAATAAATTCGCGCTAAAGCTACCTACAAAGCTTCCTATTAATATACTAGCTCCCATATACACAACTAAAGTTTTATCCATATCATTACTTTTCCTGTACGCCCACGCGCCTGCAAAAGTTGCAAAGAACACTTGAATCGCTGTAATACCACTCACTTCATGTGACGTATAGCCAGTAAATCCTAGCAATACTGGAATGTATAAGATCATCGGATAATTAATGATTGCACCGCCAATTCCAACCATCCCTGATATGAATGACCCTATAAACCCAATAATAAATAGTAGTACTGTTAAACTCATATTGTACCCCTCGCCTTCTAAAAAGAAGGTAATTTAAATAAATAAATTTACATTTCCATCCGAAGCATCTGCTAAATATGCTCCTACCCCAGCAAATTCTACCCCTTCCATAATCTCTTCCTCTTTTAACCCTAATAAATCTACTGTCATTTGACAAGCTACAAGTTTAATACCCTGTTCTTTCGCCAAATCAATTAAATCCGGCAAAGGCATGGCGTTATGTTTTTTCATAATACCTTTTATCATCTTTGGTCCCATACCAGCAAAATTCATTTTAGATAATCCCATTTTATCAGCACCGCGTGGCATCATTTTTCCAAAAACTTTTTCTATGAGAGTTTTCTTTACTTCCACATGTTCATCTTTCCTTAAGGCATTTAATCCCCAAAAAGTATGAAAAATAGTCACCTCTTGATCGTACGCCGCTGCACCATTTGCAATAATATAAGCTGCCATCGCTTTATCATAATCTCCACTAAATAAAACAATCGTCGTTTTCTTCTGTTGTTCCATGTTGTTCTCCTCCTAATTACCTGCGGGGGTATTTTGAAAGTTGTAAAAAGACTCAAATTATCTATCTACACCTAATACTACTTTCCCCTTCCAAGCTAACATACCACCTACCATATTTATCGCTCGAAAACCGTAACTCTCTAAAAACTGAACTGCTCTTGCACTTCTACCACCGGAGCGACAAACGATAATATATTCTTTATTTTTATCCAACTCATGCATTCGAAACTCTAGTAAGCCTAACCTAATATGAAGCACTCCTGAAATTTTCCCTTCCATCACTTCTTCCACTTCACGAACATCGATTATATCCATCTCTTCATTTCGTAACAATCTTTCCTCTACTTCTCTTGCTGTTATTTCTTTCATCTTGATATTCCTTTCCTTACAAAGCGTTCATACCACCTGAAACATTTATAATGCGCTGAAATCCTAATTTCTTTAATACTTTTGCTGCTTGCTTACTTCTCATCCCGCTCTGACAAATAACGATTACTTCCTTATTTTTATCTAGCTGATTTGCTTTACTAACTAACTCATTTAGCGGGATATTCTGAAATCCTTTCATATGATTTCCTCTATATTCACCTACTGTACGAACATCGATAAATTGTTTCCCCTTTTTCCCCACTATACTCTTTAATTCTTTTCCATTTATATTTTGAACACCTTTCACCGGTAAAAAACGTGAAATAACAAACGATGCAGCAAGTACAATGAAAAGCGTACTTAATATTGTGTTCATATAACTCCCCCTCCACATTTATAAAATTATTTCTTTCTACACCTTCTTAATCCAAAACTTCAGTACATCGCTTTCTTCTGCATGCTTTACGATGTCATGACCAGTTTTGTTTGCCCACGCTGGAATATCCTTAATTGACCCTTTATCCGTTACATGTACTTCTAACACTTCTCCAGATTGTAAAGTATCCATTGCTCTTTTCGTTCTTACAATCGGCATTGGACATGCTAAACCTTTCGCATCTAATACTTGTTTTACATTCATCATCTATTCCTCCAGTTTGTTATTTTATAATGAATCATGAACTGCACAACGATTTGGGCCAATCTCCATTTCACGTGCTTCTTCCATACTCGGATGAATTTTCCCCATATTCGTTTGACGAATTTCTTCATACGCATTTGGCTGAGGTGGTAAGTTCTCTGTCACGATTTTACGAAACTCTGCCTCATCAACAATATTTAATCCTACATTCTCCTTAAATAGATCTTGTAAATTCGCACTTACAATACCTCTTTCACCCATCTCACTTATTTTTGAATAATGAGCTGGTAAAACTATTAACTCTGGAGACAGTTCCTTATAGCGCTTATATAACGTATTTCGTAAATCACTCACCCAATCTTCAGCCTTACCAGCAAGATCTGGACGCCCTATTGAATCTACAAATAAAATATCGCCTGATAATAAATACGTCTCATCAATAATAAATGATGTACTTCCAATCGTATGCCCTGGTGAGTATAGCGCATCAATATGAATTAGGGTACCCCCCACCGTAATAACAGTACTTTCTACAAGCGGTTCGTAAGAGAAAACGACTTCCTCCGCATCTTTTGGAGGTAACCAATACGTACCGCCTACTTTTTCAGCTAACTTACGCCCACCAGAAATATGATCTGCATGTAGATGTGTATCCATTACGTTAGTAATAGTAACCCCGTTCTCTTTTGCAAAATCTTCGTATGCTTCAATTGTTCTCACCGCATCAATAACTGCTGCTTCACCGTTTGAAATGACCATATAAGATAAACACCCTTTTCCAAGGCGATTAAATTGATATATACTTCCCCCGCCCTGTACATCTCCTACTTTTAATGGCTTCACATATTCACTCCAAGCTTTCATACCGCCAGCTAAATAATAAACATTATTGAAACCAGCATCTAACAATTGCTCTGCGACAAACCGAGAAGATCCTTCTTTCGCACATACAACTAAAATTTCTTTCTCTCTCGGCAATTCACTTGCAATATGATCTACACCATCTAATAAATCAAAATACGGTTTGTTTATAGAAGTGATTTGTTTCCCTTCAATTTTCCAATCTTCATAATCCGTCTCATTACGAACATCTAAAATAAACAACTCTCCGAATAAAACTTTCTCTGCAACATCTTTTGCTTGTAACATCTTAACGTCCATCCAATTACCCCCATAGGTATATTTATATTTAAAAAATTTTACTTTTCCATATTCCCTTGCCACTCTAACATACCTGGAATGACATTTTTCACATTTGAATAGCCTTTTTCTTTCAACATTTGGCAAGCTACATCACTGCGGTTACCAGTTCGGCAAATAACATAAATTGGCTTCACATGATCTAACCTAGCACTATCTATTTCACCTAATGGAACCGAAATGGCAGATGGAATATGACCAAAGGCAAATTCAGCCGCTTCACGAACATCTATTACAGTACACTCTTCACCACTTAATAATAGATCTTGCAATTCCGCATTCGTAATCGTATGAGGATACTTCACAACTTCATTTACTTCATGTTCATGTGCTTTTCTTACATAATGCTTTAATATATTTCCCTCTTGTTTCGTTCCTATATATTGATGCCCTACTTTACTTGACCAACTTTGAATATCTAGCGTAGAACCTTTATCTGTCGCCTCTATTTCAATAACTTGCCCTGATGCCAACCCTTCCATCGCCTTTTTTGTCTTCACTATTGGCATCGGACAAGCCAAGCCTTTACAGTCTAAACTCGTATCAACTTTTATACTCATAATCATTTCCTCCCTAATCATTATACGTATACCTGTAGGGGTATAATAAAATGTTTTTGAAAATCTGTCAACACATACGTTTGACAGATTATCGGCTTTTTACAAGTAATTGAACAGCTTCTTTAATTAACTCTTCATTTGAACCATTGCCACTTTCAAACTGCTCACGTAAACATTGCTCTAAATTTGTTCCAACAACGAGTCCAATTGTACGATCAAGTGCAGAACGGGATGCAGTTAACTGTGTAATAACATCTCGGCAATCTTTTCCCTCTTCCATCATGCGAAGCACACCACGAACTTGACCTTCAATACGTTTTAATCTATTTTTCATATCTTGATTATATTCCATTCTATAATCACCTCATTACCATTATGTCACTATTTATATCTTATGACAATATATTATACCCTATAGGGTATCTTGTAAACCCCTTATTTTAATTTTTTAACTACATATGAAAAAAGGCATAAAGTGAGACTTCTATCCTTATTTTTTGTAGGCTATACAAAGCTGAATTTTACGAGCAGCAATCTCCCACCAACTTTTAAAGTGGAAGATTCACTGCCCATAAACTTCAATATACAATACGGTCTGGTAATACTGTCCCGTATAATTTAAAGCCACCATCTACATTCTTTACCTTATATCCTTTTTCCATTAACATACGTGCTGCAACATATCCCCTCATACCAAGTTGACAAGTAATATATATTTCTTTATCTAATGGTACTTCATCCAAGCGATCACGTAATTCATCTAATGGAATATTAATAGAACCTTTAATCATTCCTTGCTTTAATTCATTAGGCTCTCGAACATCCATAAGATATCCACCATTTTCAACAATACGATCTATTTCATGCCATTGTACCGTGTCCACAAAACCATCTGCTATATTGCTTGCCGCATACCCTACCATGTTTACTGGATCTTTTGCGGAAGAATAGGGCGGGGCATATGATAATTCTAAATCCGGTAAATCAATTACAGTTAAATTCGCCTTCATTGCCGTTGCAATAACATCGATACGCTTATCTACCCCGTCACGTCCTAAAGCCTGTGCTCCATAAATTTTTCCACTCTCTTTATTAAAAATTAATTTTATTAGCACTGGCGTAGCATTCGGATAGTATCCAGCATGCGAATTCGCTTGTACATGTACTACCTCATAGGGTATATTTAATCGTTTTAATATTTTCTCATTTACTCCAGTCGAAGCAACTGTTAGATCAAAAACTTTAGCTATAGAAGTTCCCATCGTACCTTTATATAAAGAATCCGTATGACCATGAATAATATCTGCTAACATGCGACCTTGACGATTAGCCGGCCACGCTAAAGGAATCATTGTTTCTGTTTCTGTAACAAAATCTTTTACTTCAATCGCATCACCAATTGCATATATATGTTGGTCCGATGTTTGAAATTTCTCATTTACTTTTATCGTTCCTCTAACTCCTAGTGCTAATCCTGCAGCCTTCGCTAAACTACTCTCTGGTTGTACACCAATTGCTAAAATAATCATATCTGTCTGTATGTTTGAACCACTTTTTAAACGTACAACAGTCCCGTCCGCTTCCAATGCATCTACACCATCTTCAAAAACAAGCTCAACATTGTGATTCTTCATATGCTCGTGTACATATGCAGCCATTTCATAATCAATCGGTGGCATCACTTGATTGGCCATCTCTACAAGAGTAACATCAAGTCCTCGTTCTCTTAAATTTTCAACCATTTCCACTCCAATAAATCCACCACCAATAACCGTCGCATGACGTGGTTTCTTCTCATCAATATATGCTTTAATACGATCTGTATCAGGTACATTTCGTAACGTAAACATCGCCTTCGCTTCTTCAATACCTGGAATAGGTGGAACAATTGGTTTTGCCCCTGGTGAAAGAATTAACACATCATAGTTCTCGTTATATGTTTCATTTGTAGTTACATTCTTTATAGTAATTGTTTTCTCTTCTTTATTAATCTTTACCACTTCACTTAATACACGTATATCTAAATTAAAACGCTTTGACATCTTTTCAACGGTTTGTACTAATAATTTTTGTCTTTCTGTAATTACACCGCCAATATAGTATGGTAATCCACAATTTGCAAATGAAATATATTCACCGCGCTCAACCATAATAATTTCATCCTCTTCACTTAAACGACGAAGCCTTGCAGCTACTGATGCTCCACCAGCAACTCCACCTACTACAACAATTTTTCTAGCCATATTTTAAACCTCCATGTTGTTTATTATTTAATTTACTCATCTATCACACAAAAACCTATACCTGTATGGGTATGTGATAAATTATAAAAAATTTAATTTCAATCAATATGGCTTTCTTTCACAAATTCGAAACAAATAAAAAAGAACCTAGATATCTCCAAGTTCCTTTCTGTATGATTAAATCAATGCCTAAAGGTAGCATAGTATGAGTTCATACTTATTTTTGACGGCTGAATTTCATTTACGAATGAAGTAACCTATCGTTCCATTGTCATACTTCCTATAATCTCTTTGTAAAACTATAATCCATGTCGCCACCTAACGCTGCAGCTGTATCACCAGTTTCTCTAAAATCATGTTTATAAATTTGTTCAAATAAACCGAAATCTACTTGCTTATAAAATTCGAAACAAGGGAATCCATCATGTTCTCCTTGAATATCGATACTACCATCCTTTTTAACACATACATTTAATAAATAATCCACAGGAGGTGCATATACATTTAATGGGTTACTAGCGCTTGCACTCATTTTGAATTGCACACCGTCAGAATTCCATACAATATGAGTACACACAATATTTTCTGTACTCGCTTTTCCTGTTCTTTTATGCACAGAACCATCTGGATTTGTAACCTTCTCTGTCGTAATACCCGTTTGCGCATATGAAAACACTTCTTCTTTATGAAAATCCACTACTATCTCTTGCTCAACTCTAGAGCGCATAGCGTTTACCGCATACGGTGTAAATTCACGTGAATCACCTTCGAATTGGATTACTTTTCCTGTTTCCATATCCTTCTTAGCTTCAGTCCAAGACATTGGAATAAATACACTGGCTCTAATTTTAACGATATTAGTCATAAGAAACACCTCTATAATTTTATTTTAGATACTGCATAATAATTGAATAAAACAGACCACAATGTTGCTCCCATAATCAATAGCTTTCTCTTTTACGTTTGCTACTTCCTTCTGAAAAATAGCGCTATATTTATATCTAGATTGTCGTTTTAAAACTATATTCCATTTCTCCAGCTAGTGCTGCTGGGGTATCATCCGTTTCTCTGAAATCATGTGTATATATTAATTCAAATGAACCAAAGTCTATTTGTTTATAAAATTCATAGCAAGGGAAACCGTCATGTAAACCTTCAACATGCACAGTACCACTTTCATTAACTCGTATAGTCAAAAAATAATCAGCTGCCGGTGCTGCCGCATTTAACGGATTACTTGCACTTGCTCTCATTTCAAATGAAACTTCATCCTCACTCCATACAATATTTGTACATGCAATGTTTTCTGTACTTGTTTCTCCTTTTTGATACTCAATTGAGCCATCTGGATTTGTAATTTTCACAGTGACAATACAAGCATCTGCATATGTGAAAATTTCTCTTTTATAAAAATCAATATTCACTTCTTGTTCTAATCTTGAACGCTTTGTATTCACAGCGTATGGTGTAAACTCACGTGCATCTCCAGCATATTCAAATACTCTTCCTGTTGCAGGATCCTTAATAGGTTTCAGCGATGTATATGGTGCAAATACACTCCCTCTAATTTTAACGATATTAACCATGTGAAACCTCCATTGCTTCTATTTAGATAAATCATTATTTGCTCTATCACTAACATATAGTCAACTTGATTGACCATTTCCTGTATAGTACAATAGATTTCACTTATAGTCAATTTAATTGACTATAAGTAAGGAGGTTATATACATGGATCATCAAACATTTAACGAATTAGATCTCACTTCACTTTTATCGCTATCCTTCAGCACATTAATTACTGAACTACATGACAAATTAAGTGAATTGGGATTTGAAAATATTAGGCCAGCGCATGGTTTTATGTTCAAACGCATCCTTCCTAATGGAGCAACAGGTATAGAACTAGCTGAATATTTAGGGGTTTCCAAACAAGCTGTAAGTAAAATGGTGGATTCTCTTGAAAACAGTGGTTATGTCGCGCGCCAAAAGCACCCTACTGATAAAAGAGGTAAAATCATTGTACTAACCGAACGTGGTTTATCAGTAATGAAAGCAAAAGAAGAAATAGTAGCTGAAATAGAACAGCGATGGATTGAAAATATAGGTGTAGATCGAATGCAAATGCTTAAAGAAGATTTAACAACATTTGTTAATGAAGAAAATACAGGCAAATTGGCATCAAGCATACGACCTGTTTGGTAAACAAACTCTATATAAAAAACGAATCCATTTTGATTAGTCTTCTTCAAAATGGATTCGTTTTTCTACAGTTTTATTAAAATCGTTAATCCCTTTAAATTTTATAATAAATATATGAGATATCCATATATTATGCATTATATAACTCCATAACTCTCTGCATAATCAACTCTGCCGTATTCTCCTTTGGCGGCATTAACAGCCTCGTTACCGGCCCATTCACAACAGGGTTTAACTCCACTTCATATCCACCATATGCATACTCGTCTTTCGTCGGTAAATATCCAATATATCCGTTCATATATCCACCAAAGAAAACCAGTTCATTTTGAAGACTCTCTTTCACTTCTAACGCCGTTTCCGAAAAAGGTTCCATCGGTATGCCAGAGAACATCCCATCATTAATTTGAAACAGTTGAACTTCTAAATCAACACTTAACTGCCGAATACCTTGCTTATATTTCTCTAAAACGATAGTAAGCCATTCATCCGTATTCACGCCCCACTGCTTCTCAGCTAATTGAGCCATGCTTCGTATCTCATCAATTTCAGGAATATCCTTCAACTTCATTTGCATCGTACTCGAAATTGTTCTTAAATTTACAATCGGGCTATAAGTAACTGTTGGCAACATCGTTAATACATGTCCACTAAGCATGTAGGCCATTTGTTTTAACGCTTCCCTTGAACCACGATACTTCGCGTTCACGTTTCCAGCTGCACTTTGAACAATAATAACAGGACAGTTTACTATTTTCTCGAGAATCTCTCTCGTCATCCCTGGATAATCCGCTGATAATACATCACTATCACCTTTTAAAACATTCGGATGCGCAGTACAAAATACTACAATCCCAAATAGCTCCTTCGTTTCAGCATTTCTTATTGCTAACATACCAATTCGTTTATCTACAACACCCTCTATATTCGTTCCCATCTTCGCTTTTCCATCAGATGTTCTCTCTCTTCGGTTTACTCCAATATCACCTGTCGTAACACCCCATCCAACTTCACATAGCTTCAAATTTTTATTTGCAGTAACAGCACCGTGCACTACATTATTTACTAAAATCGTTTTATACGACTGTACTAGCGGATCATCACCGACCGTTTCTGGACCGGAATGCGTATGAGTATAAACAACCGTTATTCGCTCAAATGGCAGATGAAGCCTACTTGCTACCCGTTCACGAATCATCGTCGTATCTTCTACTAACATCCCGATATTATCAATACTTATAAACACCGTTTTTATTTCATCTTTTTCAAATACAAAGATCGTACCGTAAATACGCTCCTCAATATTACTAATTCCTGTATCTCTATGGTATCCGATAAAATCAATACCTACAGGTGGCGTAATATCTACCTTATATACCCCTACTTTGCTCATTTGAATTGCTCCATTTCTATATATAACTCCCTTTCTTCAAGAATAGCATATTTAATAAAAAAGAACGGACATAGCAATCTATGTCCGTTCTTTTTCTCACACATACTTCCGATATACTCACAACGATTTACTAAAAACTCTCATAATAATACAGTGAGGTTCTCTTCAATTATCCCTTGTAAATCTTGAATTACTCTTCTTTCACTGGATAAATTGACAGAATATACCCTTATTTTTTGTTTTTGTTGAATTCCCGTAGATTCTTCTAAATACCACGATTCCAAAACTTCACTTGATGGCTTAGCAATAGCTGATTGATGTGGATACAACAAGATTACCGTTGAAACCTCCTCATACCTAGTTAAATACGCATACATTTGAAATAGATCTTCTCTTTTTACTCCATGACGGTTTCTAGAACCATTAATAAATTTCCATTTTGTATCAATAATCAGCTTTTCACTGTCATTCTGCAAAACAACAATATCAGGTTTTAATGGATATACCTCTCTATCATTAAACTCATTAATCATAAGTTTATATTTCTTATGCTGACCCATCATTTTATGTTCAATACATGTATCTAATAAATTAGCAATATACTTCTCAAACAATTCATCCATTCTAAATAAAATCGAAAAACTTTTTTCTTTTCCGGAACGTGATAATGAAAACATATTTTCTAATATCATTCTCGCTAAAATAAAACTTGGTTCAAACCTTCTATTTACCCTATTAAAGTAAACTGTACTAAAATCCATTTTTGTGATTCTTGAAAATACCAGCTCATCAAAATAAACAGAGCATCTTTTCAATTTCCTTAAAGTGTCTAATTGCTTAATATTACTCATTAATTTTTCAATTGCACTTTTCAAAATATAATTTAATTGGTTTTCAGCAGAAAATTCTTCGTATTGACAATGTACTCGATTAATACGAGCTGCTTGATTTTGTATTTGTTTTTGAAAAAGAATATTCCCTTTTACTACAGGTAAGTTCTCCTCTAGTTGAACATACTGCATATAAAGCCCCTTCATTAATTCTTTTTCCAATTTTAATGCAAAAAGCGCTCCAAACATCTCTAATAAATTATGCTTATACATTTGATTCATACTCATATTATTAACATTAATCTTTAGACTTCCTGTCCTATACAACATTTGTAATAACATTTTTCTTGATTCTTCAATTTCTTTATCAGAGCTGTTTATCTGCGTTTTAGGTAGGATTTCAATAGATACCGTTGCTAGTTGAATAAAACCAACATAATTAATAAATGTTACGCTATTTCTTCCCCATTTAATACACTTCTTATCAAGCTTACTACTTCCAATATACTTTTCTAAGTCTCTAGCTTCTTTTTCAGTTAAACATTGTGAACAATTTTCCTTAATCAAAACTTTTCCTGCAACTTCATATGTTGTGATATGTTTCATATCCTATCCCTCATATATATTTAAAAAAGCTTGTTCATTCGGATTTTCCACCAATTGATATTTCTTTATAGTTTGATCGTAATCTAATTCAGTTTTAAAAATTCCTTGAGCAGTTTTTTCTTCTTTTGTTAAGAAATATGAATTATCCCCCAGTTTTCCAGCTCCACCTAAAACAAGTTCAACCTTCTCCCAATCTTCATAAAAATATTCTTGTAACAATGGGATTACTTTAAACTTCATAATTTCAACTAGCTCTTCAAAAGTTAAATTTTCTTTTATAAAATAGGCATGTCCGATTGTATGGTTACGATCAATTAAAAACTCAATGCGCTCATTTAATACTTTTAGCATTTTCTGTACTTCTATATTCCCTATTTTTTCTGGTAACAAATTCGGTTGCGGCATTAGTTCCTCAAAATGAAATCTTCGGCGTAATGCTGTATCCATCATCGAAATAGATCGGTCAGCGGTATTCATTGTTCCAATAATATAAAGATTACTAGGAATACCAAATGATTTTTTCGAATAAGGTAAAGTTACCTTTATTTCATTTGTAGCATCAATTCTTTTGTCATCTTCAATTAAAGTAATAAGCTCCCCAAATATTTTCGAGATATTTCCTCGGTTAATTTCATCTATAATAAGTACATAATTATCCGTTTCTTCATTAACTGGTTTTGTTTTTGTAAGCAAACGTTTTATTTGCTGCATATTTAAATCCATTTTTCCAAATTGATATATTGTTTGCTGCGATAATACTTTATCTTTTAAAATTTGGTCGACACCTATTGTTTCGCCATAATATAACCACTCTACTTCTCGAAAGTGTTTATATCTAATCTCTGAATCTTCAACATAATTATACTCACCAATTACCTTCGCAATGGCTCTAATTTTATGGTTACCTTCAGAAATGAAAATAATATCGTCCTTCTTCATCCAATTTTTAAACCGATTAATTGCATCAACATTAAATACTCCATCATCCTCAGCACTACATGAATAAAATTTCTCATGCACAGTTTGACGATCTAAGCATTCCTTATAATCAATATTGCCGCCCCAACCTAATGCAACACAATTATTATCAATACAATAGTTATAGATATCTTCTCCGTCTTCCTCTTGAATACCACCTAAAGACATTTTATAAAACTCAATCTCATTCTCATCAAAATCGTATACAGAAACAGCCTTTGTTTCTCTTAATATTGCTGTTTCACATATTCTTTTAAAAATACCATCCTGTAATATAAAATTTCCTTCCTCATCACTTCTTAGACCTTCCACAAAGTCTTCATAGGCAAAGGATTGATGAAATGTACAAAACGCAATACGATTTTGTTCGCTTAATTTTTTATACGCTTCCATTACAGCTGTACGGTCTCCCATTATTTGTTTGTATTGTTGTGGCATAATGATTTCAAGCGCCTTCTCCGCAACTGTATATGTTTTTCCTGTTCCTGGTGGTCCATATAGAATCGTATTTTTTTGTTGCATTATCTTCTCCCTCTCTTCGGTTACATTCTTATTCCCTACATGCGACTCAATTTCCCCATTTAAACTTCTATAATTCTGATTTAACAATGACTTGAGCACACTATCATTATCTTTTTGCCAAGGCTTTCCGTTAGGACGATCCTCTTTAAAATGAATCATCTCTAAATCTTCCAATTCAACATTTTCTTCATGTTGTAACAAAAGTTCCATTCCTTTTTTCTTTGCAAACTCCAACCTCTTATATACAACTACTGATGCAAGCTCTTCATGATTTGCTAAAACTTTAACTATATACTCTGCCTCACTGATCTTACCTGTAAGGATGTAATACTCAACCTCTTTCCCTACCATATATTTTCTTTGATAAACTTGCAGTTCAAACTCCCCCACGCATCTTATCCCCCTTGAATACAAAACAAAATTTAAAAAACTAACAACATTATCACATATACGTTTAACAATTTCATTAAATTACCAAATCAATAAAAAAGCCGCTGATTCCAGCGGCTTCCTCTCACACATACTTCCGATGCACCATCTTCCCATCATAAGAAAACACAACGCCCTTACTCTCCACAATGGACTCCATATGCACCGTTCTTCCCCATAACTGATGAAGATACGGTAATACCTTTTCTAAGTATTTTAAATCGAGCTCAATTCCTTCGTAACTATGTTTAATGTACAATTCTCCGTTCTTTAAGTAGTCTCCATCTTCTACTACTAAGTACGGGAAACCTCCATTTGTACGCATATTTACAAGTTGATCACGTACATGTTCCCATTCTTTATCAATTACTTTATATTCTTTTCCTTGGCGCTGGAATAAGTACATATCTTCTCTCATGACGAGTTCTTTATTTAAGTAGTTTCTTAAGAACGATACGTCCCATTCAATTTCGCGTACTTCAAAGATTTTCTCACGACCAGATCCTGGTTTTACGCCTCGTCGTTTCATTTCTTCTGTCGGGTTGTTGTAGCGTTCTTCAATATCCTCGAACATTTTAATACCGAGGTAGTATGGATTAATACTTGTTTTTGATGGCTGTACGACACCTGCATTAAGCTTTGCGAATTCGATCGCTTCAGAAGATGTTAAGTCCATTTCACGAAGTATACGTTGATGCCAGTAGGAAGCCCAGCCTTCATTCATGATTTTAGTTTCAAGCTGTGGCCAGAAGTATAGCATTTCTTCACGCATCATCGTTAATATGTCGCGCTGCCAATCTTCAAGCTCACGGCTATATTCTTCAATAAAGAGGAGCAAATCTTTCTCCGGCTGCGGTGGAATTTTCTTCTTTTTGCGTATATTGGATCGTTCCCTCGTTTTATTTCGATCATCTAAATTCCATAAATCATCGTATTGTGATGCCCTTTTCTTGTCTACTTCTTCCTCCTCTAAATCATCAATACTCCATGCGAGTTTCGGGCGCATAAGTGACGGATCAATGTGCTCTTGAATAGCGAGCACCGCATCTAAAAATGTTTCAACCTCTGCTTTTCCGTACTTATGCTCATATGCTTTCACACGGTCCGCTGTTGCCGCCATGCTCTCTACCATATCTCGCTTCGTATTTGAAAAACGAATATTATTCTTAAAGAAGTCACAGTGTGCTAAAACGTGCGCCACGATTAGTTTATTTTGAATTAAAGAGTTCGTATCTAATAAAAAGGCGTAACATGGATCAGAGTTAATAACGAGTTCGTAAATTTTACTTAGTCCCAAATCATATTGTAATTTCATTCTGAAAAATTGCTTTCCAAAACTCCAATGTGAAAATCTCGTCGGCATCCCATATGCACCAAATGTATAAATAATTTCCGCTGGACATATTTCGTAACGCATTGGATAAAAATCAAGCCCAAATCCAGTCGCAATTTCCGTAATTTCCGCAATCGCATATTGCAGTGCTTTATCATCACTTGCTCTCATTATTTTCCCTCCTTACACTTTCCCTTAAGAAAGTGTATGATGAGGAACAAGCTTTCATGAGGATTGATTGCATAATAAAAAGACATCCTCGCAAAAACGAGAATGTCTCATCTATTAACCTTCAATAATCTCCATCTTCTCCGTAATCGGTGTACGCGCTTTTCCGTCTGGTGCTTTATCGAAATAACCAATATGAAGAATTCCAACGATACGTTGGCCTCTTGTTAAACCGATTCCTTCTATAAATAATGGATTGTAGTTTAATCCACCTGATTTCCAAACACAGCCTAAACCGCGTTCCCAAGCAAGCAGTTGGAAGTTTTGCATAAATGCGCATGTTGCAGCGTAATCTTCATCACGTTGAATTTGACGCGGATCTTCATTCATATATACAACGATTTGCGCAGGTGTGCTTAAGAAACGATCTGATAAAATTTTGCCGCGTTTCGCTCTTTCTTCTTCTGAGAAAGAGTTTAATACTGCGTCTACTAATTGCTTACGCCCTTCTCCAATGTATAGTTTACAATTCCATGGTTCACGGTTTTTATGATTCGGTGCCCATGTTGCGTCGTTTAATAGTTCAATTAATAGCTCTTTTTCTACTGCTTTATCTGTAAATGTACGAACAGAGCGTCTTTCTTTAATCACATTTGCGATGGAAGTATATGTAGTCATATTTTTCTCTCCCTTATTTTTCATCTATATGTATAAGTTCTTTATTGATATTGATTTTCAATTTCGATTATAACCTAGTTTTTCACTATTAATCAATGTTTTATGTTGGAAAACATCTAAAAACTTCTTTTTCTACTGTGAATAAAAAAACTTAGCTTGTTCACAAGTTTTTCACATTTTATGGAAATGATATGTGTAAAGTTTTCCACATTATCCATCTAGGAGGAGTTTACATGTACAAAAAAATCGCAGTAAGTATGACTATGGCAGCATTATTATGCGGGGCAACAGTCTTCCCCGCTTTCGCTGCCACGCCAAAAGAAGTAACAATGCACCATCATAAGCCTATTTCAGAAGAAGAAATGCAGTCGCTCGAAAAACTCGGCTATAACAAACATGAAATTTGGAAAGCTGCTCATATTGCAAGAATAAGCAAAAAAGAAATTAAGGACGTTTTAGCTTACTATAAGCAAAATAAATCTTGGGAGAAAACAGCCGAGCATTTCGGTGTAGATCCAAGTAAGTTGAAAAAACATCATATGAATAAAGAAACGAAAAAAGCATTGCTACAAGAGCTAGCAAACATGCACAAATCTACACCTGATCAGCTAAAACAAAAAATGAAAGAGTATAACATCGGCTTACGTCATCTCGCGGTGTTAACAATCATCGCTCAAAAAAGTAATACCCCTCTCGATGATGTACTAAAAATGAAAAAAGATGGCATGGATATTAAACAAATTGCAGAAAAATTAAATGTAAAAAAAGAAGATATACGAGCAGAAATGATTAAATTAGTGAAGTCTATTAAAGAAAAGAAAACAAATTAACATGCCAAAAAGGAAGAGATATCCAATACTCTTCCTTTTCTTTATCCCGCTATTTGTGGGTAGTAAAACTCCCACCTCAAAATTCAGCTGGAGCAAAGCAGTTAGGGAGAAGCCCCGCTGCCCGTAAACGCCCGATTGGTGAGGGCTAATAATCAGTGGGGATGAACATCCCCCACTGACTAAAGTTTCAATTTTCAAGTATAAATTCCCGTCTTTCCCAAAAACTAACACAAGTAAATGATGTATGTAAGGGGGGAGAAAATGTTCCGTTTATCATCTAAAAAGAAGAAAAAAGCACTCTGTTCTATTCCAGAGTTTATCCACACTATGAAAGAATCCAGTGATTTCGTGTCTTATAACGTAGTAGACGATGGAACATTGTGTTTGTTTTATTATAAATCTACAGCCGAATCACTCCTCATTAATCGATTCATTTTAACACCTATAAAAAAAGAATTAGATCACATTGAAAATATAAGTGATATAGCAAATATCATCACACTCGAAGAGATTATCACCAATCCTTCTATTGATGATATTCGTGAAAAATTATTAGGTGGATATGTACTCATACAGCTAAAGAATGATTCTCAAGCAGCAGAATATGCACTTATTCGTGCTGAAAGTTCGGTTTTAGGTACACGGTTATATAACGATACAGAGAATGAATATAGTGTCATCGGTCCAAAAGTCGGGTTCGTTGAGAATATCGATACAAATATACACTTACTTCGCCGAAATATCGTAACGGAGCAATTAGTTTTCAAAGAAGTTGTCGTTGGCTCTATATCAAAAACAAAAGTCGTAGTTGCTTACATCGAAGGCATTACAAATGAACAGCACGTCAATACTGCAATGCAGCGCCTACAAGACATTGACTTTGATGTTCCTTTCGATGCGACTATGATTGAACAGTTTATTAGCGATAACAGTAACTCTCCCTTTCCTGTTTTACTACCTACAGAGCGTTTAGATCGCTCCGTTTATGCATTACTTAATGGAGGGATTGTCATTTTAACAGATGGTTCACCATATGCATTAGCTGGCCCAGCGACATTACTCGATTTTTTCGTCTCACCAGAAGATTATTATTTACCATGGATAGCAGGCTCATTTCTTAGAATGGTTCGTTTTTTCGGAGCAGCATTCTCTCTATTCTCTTCAGCTATTTATACAGCTGTATTAACGTATCACTATCAAATGATTCCAGCTGATTTACTTGGCCCTATTATTTATTCTAGAGCTAACGTACCGTTCCCACCTATGTTAGAAGCACTTTTTTTAGAAATTACAATTGAATTACTGCGCGAAGCTGGAGCACGCTTACCGACCAAAGTCGGCCAAACGATTGGTATTGTTGGCGGGATTGTAATTGGACAAGCCTCTGTTGAGGCTGCTTTAACGAGCACTATTTTATTAATTGCGGTTGCGTTATCTGCACTTGCGTCTTTTACAACACCAACAGTAAAAATGTCTTCCACTATCCGGATATTACGATTTCCTCTCATCATTTTAGCTGGAGCATTTGGTGGTCTAGGTCTCATTGTCGGATTCGTATTCATATTAGCTCATTTAATTCGCTTAAAATCACTTGGATCACCTTATTTATTACCTTTATACCCATTTCGAGGTTTAGGAACTGCGGAGGGGCTCCTTCGCTTGCCATTTAGTCAAACTGCTGGACGTGCCTCTTTTCTAAGACCGAAAAAGAAATGGCGCTATGATCCAAACAAAGCGAAAGAAAAACGTGATGGTGAGGAAAAATGAAAAATATTTTATTATGCTTTGCTATTATCGTTTTAATTTTCCAATCCGGATGTACACAACCGAATATAGTAGACACACAGCGAATTATTCATGTAGGTGGATTCGATATAACGAAAGATAAAAAATTTCGCGGGACGATTTTATATCCCGATTACACAAAAGGTGTTCAATCAAAACCAGAAACTCAGTCAACTACTGCCGGCACTATTGAAACAATTTCTTCACTTCTAAATGCCAAATCACCACACACTATCGCCGTAGGACAAATGCGTGTTGCCCTATTCGGAAAATCATTTGGTGAACAAGGTATTGGTGACATTATTAACAACCTACAACGTGATCCAAATGTTGGTCGAGACGTACAACTAGCACTTGTAGATGGTTCAACCGAACATCTGCTCAAACATATTAAATCAAATGGATCACTATATTTATCTGATTTACTGGAGCAAAATATAGTAACTGAAACGATTCCACGGACCGCTTTAAATATTTTTTTATATAACTATTTTTCATCGGGATGCGATCCATTTCTTCCTTATATTAAAGTGGATGAAGACAAGTCTGCCTCCATTAAGGGACTCGCTTTTTTAAAAAAGGATAAAGTGGTTATGTATACAGATAAAAAAGGATCTTTTTTATTCAAATTACTCATTAATCCAACTAAAAATGGACGTTACGAAGTTCCGATACGTCGAGGTAACCATAAAGGGTTAATTACCACTCAAAATTTATCTGGAAAAAGCGTTTGTTACCTGATTGATGCAGGTGACATCCCGAAAATCCATATTCAACTCAAATTAAATGGACTCATAAAAAACGCTCCAGATTGGCTCGATTTAACGAAGTCAGAGAATATAAAATATGTAAAAAAACATATAGAAAAAACAATTGAAAAAGATTTAAACGAATTAATAACACAATTCCAAGAAAAAGAAGTGGATCCAATAGGTATACGAGAAGAAATTCGTAGTCACTCACGAAAATGGACGATAAAACAAATTCAAGAAATGTACCCTAGTGTGGATGTTGCTGTTCATGTTCAAATCAATGTCGTGCAATCTGGTATCGGCGAATAGTGAGGTGTTACAATGACTGAACAAAATAAAACAATGACTGTTTCCCCTTATTTCACATTTCTTTTATTACACTCTCTTCAAATTGGAGTAGGCGTATTAGGATACCAACGAATTATTGCAAAATATGCCGGCTATGATTCTTGGATTTCTCTTATTGTTGCGGGTATTATAACTCATATCGTACTGTTTTGTATGTTAAAAATGTTAGATAAAGATAATGATTTAATGGCCATTCATACAACATGTTTCGGAAAATGGCTTGGAACTTTTTTGTCTATGTGCTTTGCTGCATATCTTCTCTTATTTTGCCTAACTGTGCTTCGTACATATATTGAAGTCATTCAAGTATGGGTCTTTCCTACAATTAAGCCATGGAAATTAACGTTCTTATTTTTACTCGTGACGTATTACGTAATAAAAGGTGGATTCCGCTCTGTAACAGGAATGTGTTTTTGGGGCGTCGTAATACCGATTTTCGTACTACTTTTCTTAGTGTTCCCTATGAAATATGCACATGTCCGTAACATTTTACCGATTCTTACCCATTCACCTGTAGACATTCTATATTCAGCAAAATCATCTGCATTAGAATTTCTTGGATTTGAAGCAATTCTTATCTTTTATCCACTCATTAAAAAAGGAAAATCACTACATAAATGGGCACACGGTGGTATTGCTTTTACAACTATTTTATACGTAATACTAGCAATCGTGTCCCTTATGTACTATAGCCAAGGACAACTCCATCATACAATTTGGCCAACATTAACGATGCTAAAAATCATTAAAGTTCCTTTTATCCAAAGATTTGAGTACATTATTATTTTTCTCTGGTTTCTTATTATTTTACCTAATCTTTGTTTAACCATTTGGTCTTCTTGTCGCATTAGTAAAACTTCCTTTCACATACCGTTTAAAATTACATTGCCACTTTTTATCGCAGCTATATTTATTTCATCCTTATTTTTCACAAACCGTGAAAGCATCAATACATTAAATACAGTACTCTCTCAAGTTGGATTATATATTGTATACGCTTATATCCCAATCTTATTTCTATTCCATTCACTACGATGGCGCTTCAAAAATAAGTCGAAAGAATCTTCACCCAACGCACCATGATATTTGATACAATTTGATTAATACATGTGTAAAGGGGACAAGCGTATGAAGAAATATGTATTTTCTTTACTTGCAGTACTGAGTTTAATTCTTGCTGGATGCGGAGCTACTAGTACAAATGAAAAAAAATCATCTGAATCAAAAGAAGAACATGATCATGCCACGCACACGCAGCAAGCTGACATTCAAGAAAAAACAAAAGGATTCGACACACTCCCTACCTTCCTAGACAAGCTTGATCCGCAAATGAAAGATATCTACACTGTCGCTGGACAAAATGCAGAGCTATTAGATTGGATTCCATGTTACTGCGGTTGCGGTGAGAGTGTAGGACATAAAAATAATAAAAACTGCTTTATTCGTGAAATTAAGAAGAATGGCGAAGTTGTTTGGGATTCTCACGCAACGACTTGTGTCAACTGCCTAGAAATCGCGGTTGAATCGGCTTCCATGAAACAAAAAGGAAAATCAACGCTCGAAATTCGTAACTATATCGACAATAAATACAAAGAAGGCTATGGCACGCCAACACCTACGCCAATGCCAAAAGCATAAAAACGAGGAAATCCCTCGTTTTTCTCTTTTCATGCACTTTTTTTCTTAACAAATTCTTTCAAGTGTATTTCTCCTCGCTTATCACACACTATATATAACTCCTCAGTAAGGAGGGTACACAGTGCAAACATATAACGACTATGATAAAGCTCTCTATTACACGTATTGCTGTAATTGGGATAAATTACTCATTCTCATGGTTCAAACGAACGATCAATTATTTTCTAAGCGTATTGAGCATTTCTTACATGCTTATCAATACAGTAAAGAACTACCAGAAGTTGATAAACAATTGCAGCTCCTATTTCAATATATTGACCACGCATCCCAAAAGTCACATGTAGAAGAAGTAGAGCAAATTCAAATGTAATATATAGCGCTATTCTCTTCAAGAGAGTAGCGCTTTTTAAAATGTTTATATCAATAAAAGTTTCCTCTTATAAAACTTTTATTGATAAACATATTTTTTCTTTCTTTTCCCTACCACTTCATACTATAATTTAGTATGTAACTATTATAAGAGAGGTATAAAATATGGGACGAGAAAAAAAGCAAGAGTATGCTTTATTTGCTGCATGGGGAGCTTCTTTTATTGCTACACTTGGTAGCCTATACTTTTCCGAAATCATGAAATTTGAGCCTTGTGTACTTTGTTGGTATCAACGTATCTTTATGTATCCATTCGTTTTATGGCTCGGCATTGCTGTAGTAAAAAAAGATTATCGCATTGCAAGTTATTCCTTACCAATTGCAAGTATTGGTGCTTGTATTTCTTTATATCACTATGCAATTCAAAAAGTCGCAGCATTTTCAGCTGCTGGAGCAGCTTGCGGACGCGTACCTTGTACGGGAGAATACATAAACTGGTTTGGCTTTGTGACAATCCCGTTTTTAGCACTTATCGGCTTTATCACAATCGCTGTTTGTAGCTTCATCGTAATCAAAAACAAATAAGGAGATGAAAGAATGAAAAAAATGCTTATATTTGGTGGTATTATTATCGCCTTGTTCGCAGCAATTTTCGCTGTAACACAAATGGAAGAAAAAAACGCTACTAGCCAGAAAATTGATAATGCTACTGATAGTAAGACAAATGGCCCTGACTACTATACAAATAAAATCTCTCTTTCAGATCTCCAAAAGAATTTAAAAGAGAAAAAAGAAGAAACAGTATACTTTTATCAAACATCTTGCGTTCATTGTCAAAAGCTATCTCCTATCGTAGTACCAATGGCTAAAGACTTGAACGTTGATATGAAAGTTATGGACATTGAAAAACTAGATGCTCCTTGGGATGAATATAAAATTAAAGGAACTCCAACAATCATTCACTTTAAAGATGGCAAAGAAGTAAGCCGTATTAGCGGGGAACAATCGAAAGACAAGTTAAAAGAATGGCTTAAGCAAACGAAAAAATAACGAGAAAAGGAAACTCCTTCTATACATGAAATGGACGTAAAATCCCACACTAATGTATAAGGAGGGGGTTTTATGCCAGAAGTAAAATGCTCTGTTTCCAATTGCTCATTTTGGGGACAAGGTAACTTTTGTCAAGCAAGTGCAATCGTTGTTCAACCGGATGCACAAGAGGCTGGTCAGAATACAAATGATTCGTATACAAGCGCAGCTTTAACAAACGAGACGTTAGAAAGTTCTGTAACAACGAGTGTAGAAACTTGTTGTCATACATTTAAACCGAAATATTAAACGTAAAAGCATACGATTAGTCGTATGCTTTTTTACATTCCCCTCCAAAAATCATGCATCATAAAAAAGTACAAAATAACGAGAAGGACCGTCCCGCATAAAGTAATGCGTCGATATACACTCTTCTCCCCTTCCCTTGCTTTAACAAATGCCCAAATAAATCCGGCGAACAATATTAAATCAATATATGGAACATAAAAGGAGAAGACGAGTAACGCATATAAATACACGATAAATAAACAAGTCGTGATTAAGAAAATTTTAAATGCAAATTCACTTTTCATAATGTGACCGCCCCCCAATCTGTACTGTATTATATTCAGCAAAACATAATAGTTGCTGTTTCAATTTTTTTATCCCGCTATTTACATGGATCCCAATTAGTATAAGTTTATAATCAGCAAAGAATAGCAATTTCCCCATTAAGTTTCACTTCATCACAAATAAGCTACCGCCTATACACGGTAGCTATTACGGAACATCATATTTTCTTTTATATATATTACTTAAAATCGAATAAGGTAATTGCTCATAACGAATTTTTTCTCCCGTTTCATCAACAATATACAAATTACTTCCTATATAATATATCCCATCTTTTCGTTTGGAGTACACTACATATTTTTCATTTGGCAATACCGTTTTTACTTTCGTCAATTGTCCATTTGGTTCTTGCCAATATATATTTACACGGTCTACTAGCGTAAGTGTTCCAATTTGTTCTTCTTCTACTTTACGACCATTCCAACTCACAACACGATAACCAAGCTTATACGCCTCATATTCAGGACTCGTATAAAAACGAGAAATAATTACTTTCGTCTGTAATTGTACCCGTTCATATAACCATTGTATGTCCCGGTCATGCATGCGAATACAACCATTCGACTCCCTGCTCCCAATCGTCCATTCCCGATTTGTTCCATGAATCGCATATTCCTTTTTATCCAGACCTAACCACCTCGTACCGAGAGGATTATTCGGCGCACCCCCTGGTATTTTTTTTCGATGGTATTCTTTATTTTTATACTTAGTTATAATACAAAAATTACCTTCAGGCGTCGGGGTGCTATCTCTTCCTGTCGTTATCGGAAATGTTCTCGTATAGTTTCCCTCTTCAAAAAAAGACAGCTGATTCGTTTTAAGGTTAACTAATATTAAATGATCTGTATTAGCAAAAACGCTAGCTGGTAGGCAGAAAAATAGGATTATGATTAACCATACTTTCTTCATCTAAATCCTCCCTAGCACTAACATCATAATAAAGTGAAACTTTACTCAGTTGGGGGGGTCTGTTCATCCCCCAACTGAGTATCAGCCCGCACCAATCGGGCGTTTACGGGCAGCAGGGCTCCCATCTAACTTCTTTGCTCCAGCCAAATTTTGAGGTGGAGTCTTACTGCCCACGAATAACGGGATAAATGCAATTAGCTTTACTTTGCTCTTATAAATGAAAACTATCCATTTACAATAACGCCCCCATTTACATGTATCATCTGCCCTGTTACATATGCCGAATCATTAGACGCCAAATATACATACGCAGGCGCTAATTCATACGGCTGACCAGGCCTTTGCATAGGAACATTGCTCCCGAACTGTGATACTTTTTTCTCATCAAAACTTGATGGAATAAGCGGTGTCCAAATTGGACCTGGTGCAACACCATTTACACGAATTCCTTTTTGTACAAGGGACTGAGATAGCGACCTTGTAAATGCGACAATTGCTCCTTTCGTTGCAGAATAATCAATCAATGTTTCATTTCCTTCATACGCAACGATAGATGCTGTATTTATAATTACATCCCCCTGCTTTAAATGGGATAGCGCTGCTTTTGCAACATGAAAATAAGAGAAAATATTAATACGGAATGTCGTTTCTAGCTGTTCCGCTGTAATATACTCTAGTCCTTGTTGCGGATATTGCTGTGCGACGTTATTCACAAGAACATTTAAACTGCCCAGCTGCCGGACGGTCTCTTCCACAATATCTTTACAATGTTGTTCACTACTCAAATCCCCCGGCAGTAATACACATTTCACACCTTCTTTTTCAACAAGTTTTTTCGTCTCATTTGCATCCTCATCCTCATCTAAATAAGCAATCGCAATATTTGCTCTCTCTTTTGCAAAGGCGATGGACACAGCTCGTCCAATCCCGCTATCTCCCCCCGTAATTAACACATTCTTTCCTTTTAACTTTTCACTTCCTTTATAATTTGGATCTTCAAACTTTGGAAGAGGATTCATTAACGATTCAATACCAGGCTGTTTATTTTGATGTTGCGCAGGCATTGTTAAAAAGTTTTTTTGCTGCGGCATAACTTTCTTCAACTCCTTTTCCCTTATAATGTGCACAATGATAAAAACTACTTACACATTAAAAAACCGCAATTCACACTCATTGATAAGGTTAATATTCGAATTTAAGACATAAAATATGAATTGTTCTAAAGTTTTTATGCAAAACTATTGCAAAATAGATAAAAAACGAATATTATATATAACTGTTGTGAAAATTATTCGTAAAAAGAAAGGATGTTTATATGTTTAACCTTTCAAAACATAAAACTTCTATTAAAACTGAAATTATGGCAGGTATTATTACCTTTTTAACAATGGCATATATCATTGTCGTAAACCCTGTCATCCTTGGGGATGCAGGCGTTCCATTTGAACAAGCATTTACAGCTACTATTATCGCCGCTGTTGTCGGAACATTATTTATGGCAATCTTTACAAACTTACCAATCGCAATTGCACCAGGTATGGGATTAAATGCTTACTTCTCTTACTCTGTTGTAAAAGCTCATGAAGGCATGACTTTCGCAATTGCATTCTCTGCTGTATTCGTAGCAGGTATGATTTTAATTTTGTTATCATTCACATCTTTCCGTACGAAATTAATGGAAGTAATTCCTGAAAACTTAAAACATGCACTTACTGCTGGTATTGGTCTTTTTATTGCTTTTATCGGTTTGCGCTTAACAGGAATTGTTACAAAAAATGATGCCAACTTAGTTGGGCTTGGCGATCTTCACTCTGCCCCAGTTCTACTAGCATTAGCTGGCCTTGGAATTACAATTATCCTTATGTCTTTAAATATAAACGGGGCACTGTTTATCGGAATGTTACTAACTGGTATTATCGCTTATTTCACAGGGCAATTAACGTTCTCAAATGGCGTTACATCAATGCCTGGATTACCAGAAGGAATTATTGTTTCAAATCCAATTACTGCTGTATCTGATGTAATTAACTACGGATTATACGGCGTTGTGTTCTCATTCTTCCTCGTTACACTATTTGATACAACAGGAACATTACTTGGTGTAGCACAACAAGGCGGATTTATGAAAGACGGAAAGCTTCCAAAAGCAGGACGAGCTCTTCTATCTGACTCATTCTCAGCAACAATTGGAGCTATGTTCGGAACAACACCATCAACAGCTTACATTGAATCATCTGCTGGTGTTGCAGCTGGTGGCCGTACTGGTTTAACAACTGTTACAGTAGCTGTTCTGTTTGCATTAGCAGCATTCTTCGGGCCGTTAGTGAGCGCTGTTTCTGGCGTTTCAGCTATTACAGCACCATCATTAATTATCGTTGGTAGTCTTATGATGGGTTCAGTTCGCCACATCGATTGGGATACGTTCGATGAAGCATTCCCAGCATTTTTAGTAATCTTAAGCATGCCACTTACATCAAGTATTTCAACAGGTATTGCACTTGGATTTATTTCATACCCACTTATGAAAATGGCAAAAGGACAATTCCGTGCTGTTCACCCACTTGTGTATTTATTCGGAATCTTGTTCGCTTATCAATTAGTTTTCTTACCACATTAAAATCCCTCTTCCTGAGGGATTTTTTTTATAAATACTGTTTGACAACACCATTTATTTGTGAAATAATTCGAAATAGTTAAATATTCGATGTCTTATCAAGAGCAGGTGGAGGGATGAGCCCTACGAAGCCCGGCAACCGACCCATTTATGGGCACGGTGCTAATTCTTACAACACATTGTGTTGAAAGATAAGAGTAATATGATAAGACGTCTTTTCTATATGAAAAGGCGTTTTTTATTTTCACTCCCTCCTCTCTCTTCTTAGTTTAGGAGGGATTTTTTTATGAAAAAATTATGTTCCATCGTACTTATTTTTCTCTTATTTACATTAACAGCGTGTACAAATGAACAAGATGCTATCTCTTCACAAAAGCAAGAAACTGTGAAAAAGGCGACTACAACGGTAGAAAACCACTTACAAACAGAAGTTCCAAGCCAAATGAAGAAGCCATTAAAAATCGCATTAATTATGCAAATGTCCATCGGAACTTTTTCCTCTCAATATATTGAGGGCGTCAAAAAACAAGTCGAGCTATTCGGCGGCAGTGTACAAGTCTACAATTCTGATAACGATTTAGCAAAAATGGCTGCAAATTTAGATACTGCTATTAATTCAAAAGTGGATGGTATTTTAATTGATCACGGCCGCTCTGAAGCACTAAAACCTGGAGTAGAAAAAGCGTTACAGGCGAATATTCCCGTAGTTGCGTTTGATAACGATCTACGCTTGCCAGGTGTGACAATTATTGATCAAGATGACTATAGTCTTGCATGGAAATCATTAAAAACGTTAGCGGAAGATTTGAATGGACAAGGAAATATCGCAGTCGTATGGGTTGGCGGATTTGCTCCAATGGAACGTCGCAATGTTATCATTGATGCCTTTTATAAACGTTATCCAAATATAAAAGAAGTTGCGCGATTCGGTACTGCAAGTAATAACACACCGCTTGATACACAAACACAAGTAGAAGCCTTACTAAAAAAATATCCGAAAAAAGGAGATTTACAAGCTATTTTCGCTTCATGGGATGAGTTTGCTAAAGGGGCTGTTAAAGCACTTGAACAAGCCGGTCGTACAGATATAAAAGTATATGGCATTGACTTAAGTAATGAAGATTTACAACTCATGCAAAAAGAAAACTCACCTTGGGCTGCTACAGCTGCAACTGATCCAGCTGAAGTAGGTAAAGTTCAAGTGCGATTCTTATACAAAAAAATTGCCGGTGAACAAACGCCAGATATTTATTCACTAGAACCTTATTTAGTAAAGAAAAGTAGTTTACCAAAAGAAAATATAACAATGGATCAATTATCAAAACATATAAACGGTTGGGGTGACTCAAAAGATGCATATTCTCCTTGGATGAAAAAATTAGAGAAGGAGAAAAAATGATGACATTCTCTCTTCAAAACATTACACATTCTTATCATGTAGCTACACCTGTTTTAGAAGATGTTTCTATTCATATTCAAAAAGGAAAAGTGCACGCTTTACTAGGAATGAATGGTGCGGGAAAAAGTACTTTACTAAAAATAGCAACTGGTGAAATTCAACCAGTTGCTGGCGATATAAAAATTGATAATCAGTCTGTTTCCTTCACTTCACCACGCGATGCAAAAAAGTACGGTATTTCTTTCGTAACACAAGAAGTAGATCACGGACTTATTCCCGGATTATCTGTATTAGAAAATGTACTAATTGATCATTTAGCAATGCAAAATAAAGTACTATTTTCAAGGTCAAAATTAGTTGCACTCGCTAAACAACATTTGCAAATTGTACAAGTAGATTTAAATGTTTCAGAAGATGTTTCAAACTGCTCATTACATGAAAAACAATTACTTCTTATCGCAAGAGCCCTATCTAACAATACAAATTATCTTTTATTAGATGAGCCTACTTCTTCTCTTGGACCAAAAGAAGTTGAATCCTTTGGGAAACTATTAAAAGATTTAACATCAAAAGGAATTGGCATCCTCCTAGTTTCTCATCGTTTATCAGAGATTCGAAATTTCGCGGATGATGTAACTGTACTACATAACGGTAAAGTTGCCCTTTCTCAAGCCATTACAACGATTACAGATCAACAAATTGTTGAAGCAATGACTGGAAAACAACTTACACTCCCTATTAATACAGCACCAAAAATCGGGAGCGAGGAAATATTTAAAGTACAAGAGCTTCAATTACACGAAGATCATTCTCCCCTTTCTCTTACAATACGAAAAGGAGAAACTGTTGTGATATACGGATTAATTGGAAGTGGAAAAACAACACTTGCTGAAACTTTATTTGGTGCTCGTCATACTTATCACGCAGAAATAGATGGTCACAACATAACAATTAAAACACCGCGAGATGCGATTAAAGCGAAAATCGCACTTGTACCAGAAGAAAGAAGAAAACAAGGTGTATTTCTTTCGGAAGATATTATAAGTCACACTAATTTACACCAATCAGGTTGGAGACGAAAACAAACCGAATTAAATAATGCTACTACGGCAATTTCTTCTTTCAGCATTTCACCCAATGACCCAAAAGCCTTTATTCATTCACTTAGCGGTGGAAATCAACAAAAAGTCTCAATTGCAAAATGGAATGGATTCAAACCTAATCTATTTCTTTTGGACGAGCCAACTAAAGGTGTAGACATAGCTGCGAAACAAGACATTTTTCAATTCATTCGCAACATTACAGAAAACGGGAGTTCCGTAATTTATTTCACAGGAGAACAAGATGAAGCACTACATATCGCTGATCGCATTCTTATACTGGCAAACGGAGAATTTGTAGGTGAGTACTTGCCGAATGACCTATCTCCTGAACAGCTTTTACATTTATCTGAAGGGAGCTTTTCCATTGAATCTCGTTCATAAAACTAAAACTAAGAAACTATATTTACCTACTCATCTTTTTTATCAATTTAGTACAGTTGCTATTATTATAGGTGTTACAATTTTTTTCTCTATCGTCAATGATTCTTTTTTAACATACAACAATATTAGTGATATTTTACGCTCTATTTCCATTGTGACATTACTAGCAATCGGCGTTACCTTTACATTAATTGTAGATGGGTTTGATTTATCAGTCGGCTCTACCGCTAGTTTAGCAACAATTGCCGCCGCTTCTTGTCTCGTTTTATATCGACAAGAACTATTAGTCACACTCCTTGTTCCTATTCTGTGTGGACTATTAGTTGGATTATTAAATGCACTACTCGTTATCCGAATTAAACTACCAGATTTACTAGCTACACTAAGTATCATGTATATCGTGAATGGACTACACTTAACATTTTCAAAAGGATCTTCAATATATGAAGGAATGTCGGGTGCCACAGGACATTTTATTCCATCTTTTTTATTTATCGGTCAAGGTTCCATTTTAGGAATTCCAGTCCCTGTCATTATCATGCTTATCGTCGTTTTAATTGCACATCTATTTTTAGAAAAAACAACGTACGGTCGTTTCTTTTATATGACAGGTGGGAATCGAGAAGCTGCTAGACTAGCCGGTATCCCTACTGATCGTTACCGTGTGTATGCTTATATGATTAGCGGTTTACTAGCTTCTATTGGCGGAATTATTCTATGTAGCCGCGTTGGAACAGGGCAAGTTTCAGCTGGTGCCCCATTATTAATGGATGCAGTTGCAGCTGCCTATATCGGTTATGCAATGTTCGGTGCCAAGAAACCCAATATAGTCGGAACATTCCTCGGCTCGGTATTAATCGGAATTATATTAAATGGCCTCACAATGATGAACGTTCCTTATTATGCACAGGATATTATTAAAGGCAGTATTTTGATTACAGCTTTAGCCTTTTCGTTTATTAAAAAGAAGCGTAAATAAAAAAGGCTGCGGAGAACTTCTTCTCCGCAGCCTAATTATTATTTTTGCAAGAACGCCTGTAAATCTGCAAATTTTCTCTTTGCATCTTCATAGCCTTGCTCATATAAACTTTGCAATTTTGCCTTATCTTTTTCCATACGATCCACTTGAAGAGGCACTTCTGGTCTAATGACAAATAAATTACCCGCTTGCTCTTCTTTTTCAATGTAGTGAAGTGTTTCATTATACACTTCATAACGATTCAGCATCGCGTTAACAAGGTTCGGATATTTTTTATAAGCTTTCGCTGCAACCCAACCAAATTTTGATTTTTTCTTCGCATAGCCATGATTTCTCGTCAAAATAACGACTGATTTTTCAAACCCATCTCCCTGTGCTTTACGAACTGGAATCGGATCTGAAATCCCGCCATCTAACAGTTGCTTACCACGGTAATTTACTGCTGGTGCAATGAAAGGCAATGAACTAGACGCTTGCAATAAATTTAACGCATCATCATTCGTTCCCTCTTTTTCAAAATAAACGGGTTGTCCTGTTTCACAATCTGTTGTTCCTACAAGGAAACGCTCTGGACTATTAAAGTATGTGTCAAAATCAAATGGGACATGTTTTTCTGGAATTTCATGAAAGATGAAATCCATATCAAATAATTGACGCTTTTTCCATAAGTTTTTATACGATAAATATTGCGGATGTGATGCATAATCAATATTTACTGTCTTATTTCTATTCCTTTGTCTGGAAAGATACGACGCTGCATGGCAAGCACCAGCTGATACACCGATTACATATGGAAAATATAAATCTTGTTCCATAAAGTATTCTAATATCCCGCCAGTATATACACCGCGCATACCGCCGCCTTCCAATACTAAACCCGTATTTTCAAGCATGTTACTCTCTCCTCTTTCTCTATATATTGACTCTTTAATTATTCACTATGTTAAGTATCTTTTTCTATTATATATGAGTTCTTTCAGAAACTATATTCAAAAGGCTTGAAATGGAGGGATTTTTTCTTTTCCTAGGAGTAACACCAGAACCACATAAAAAATACCGGCATCCTTCCCATGAAGAATACCGGTACTTCTTATTTATCCCACTATTTGCGGGCAGTAAGACTTCCACCTCAAAATTCAGCTGAAGCGAAGAAGTTAGGTGGGAGTCGGGCTGCTAATCAGTGGGGGATGAACAAAACCCCTACTGATTAAAGTTTCACTTTATCACCCATACAAAACCGCATGAAATACGCCTAACAGTAAGTATTGACCCTCTATATAATCATCATAATATACATTCATCTCGATGTAATACATATCTTCCTCAAGACGAATATTCCAATCTGCGATTACATAGCCCTTTCGTAATAACTTTCCGATCCCAAGTGAAGTTTTGTGAACAACATATTCTTCTGTCTTATATGTAAAGGTAAATATTCTTCAATCACCTCTAGTTGTTACACAGCTCATACCTGACATCACATCACTCTGAGAAACTATGTATATACATATATTTAATTAATGTATTATCACGCATGAATGACCTTAGTATAGTAGCGCTATTTTTGCTTCGCGAACTCCCTCATAATAGAATAACTATCCTTTTATTATTTTTTTCTTGACTTAGAGTTCACTCTAATCATTATAATCAACTCATAGTTCATTCACAATAATATCAATTGGATAAAATTCAGGAGGGATTGGACAAGCTAAAATCAAAAGTGGTTGACATTAACGCAGACCTGGATGTTGTCATTCAAACCTTTGATTTATCTGTTACTACAATTGTACATTAAGGTACAATTCAAATAAAAATCAACGATTTCCTGTACATTAAGAAGTCAGTGATTCTTGTTATTTTTTCCTTATTTTACTTTCTCTTAATAGTCGTAAAGCTTCTCTAATATATTTAGTGCATATAAAAGAGACCGACCATAAAATCAGCAAATTAGCAAATAAAACAGGATGGGAGTCAGTTATTATGGAGCAATCAAATAAAGCGTTTAGCCAGGCATTAGTAAAATCGTTAAGAGGAGAACGAGGACATCTTCCCATCAAGAATGCTTTGTCGGATATAGACGTGGCGCTTGCGGGAAAACGCAGAGAGGAACTACCTTATTCTATTTATCAATTAGTGAAACACATGACCTACTGGCAAGATTTTCTCTTATTATCCGCTCAGGGGAAGAAGCCTGCATTACCTGCCCATGTAAAAGAGAGCTGGCCTGAAGAAGAATGGCCTGCCAGTGAGGAAGAGTGGCAACAGAGTATTCAGTATTTTCTTCAAGGGATTGAGCAGGCATGTACGATTGCCCAAACTGTTCAATTGGACCAGACATTGGAGGAATGGCCTGGTGAAACCCCTGGCGGTGTTCTACGCAATATTGCATCTCACAACTCCTACCATTTAGGAGAAATTGTGCTGATTCGCAGATTATTTAGTGCTTGGCCACCGCCAACAGGCGGATATCCGTTCTAAACAAGGATAAGGCTCCATCCCATACCCATCAACTTAAGACATATTTTTATACAAAATATGGTCTTTTCATGTAGTATTTTATTATCGTTTATAGATGTTCTAAAAGTAGGCTATCAAATAAACCCTGACGGATTTGAATTTTTTTACTATGCTACCTAATGAGTAGAAGTAGTATACTCATACACAACACCTTAGAGACTTCCCGAAAGGAGGTCTCTATTTTAAGCTCTTTGATCCGCAACAATATGAATATCAATATACTTCGTTTCTCTCATAATTTCATTTACAATAGAACCTTTTCGTATTTCCTCCCACCGTGTTCTTGCCGATTGCCCAAGTAAAATTTGCGTTACTTGTAGTTTTTTCGCGACTTCAATAATAACATCAGCTGGCTTTCTTCCTTTCGCTTCTTCTAATACAAAACTTGCATCAAATTGATTCGTTAGCGACTTCCACTCTTCAATTGTTTGCTTTTTCCCTGCTGGAAGTGAATCTATGTTTTCCCGTTCCACGTTTAAAACATACAATTCAGCGTTTAACCGATCAGCCATGCGCCAACCTCTCCGTATTAATTTCTCTGCTGTTGAACTGTATTGTACACAAACGAGAATTTTTTCTTTTACGCCAATCGGTTCTATAACTGTTTGACTAATTTTCTCATCCATATCATCTGCAACTTCCCGAAGCGATAATTCCCTTAGTGCTCCTAAATTATTAAGCGTAAAGAAGTTTTGTAAGCTTTGCTCTATTTTTTCTTCCTTATATATCTTTCCATCTATTAATCTCTTCCTTAATACCTCAGGTGTTGCATCAACGAGCTGAATTTCATTTGCTTTTTGCAAAATAAAATCTGGAATACGCTCTCTTACTTTTACATTCGTAATTTGAGCTACAATGTCATGAACACTTTCTAAATGTTGAATATTAAATGCTGATAATACTGATATACCAGCCTCTAGCAATTCTTGAACATCCATATAACGCTTCTTATTTTTAGATCCAGGAATATTACTATGCGCGAGTTCATCCACTACAACTACTTGCGGTGCACGTTTTATAATTCCTTCCACATTAAGCTCATAAAATACCTTTCCTTTATAGTCTATTTCTTTTAACGGAACTTTTTCTAAATCAGCAATTGCTTCTTCCGTCTCAATTCTCCCATGTGTTTCAATTAAACCAATTACAATATCAATACCATCTTTTTTCATCTCTCTTGCATCAAAGAGCATTTTATAACTTTTCCCTACTCCTGGGGCAGCCCCTACGTATAGCTTTAACTTCCCGCGATTTTGCTGACGAATATATTCTAAATACTCTTCTGGCGTTCGCCTTTGAAACATCGGTTTATAGTCATCCGCATACAAAACACTCACAACCTTTCTTTCGAAACAGTGCTACCTCAATCCGTTAGATTGAGGTAGCACTGTTACTATTTCATTAATTTCTGTAATTCTAAATTTAACTTTAAGACGTTCACGCGATCTTCTCCAAACAAGCCGAGTGCAGCGCCTTCCGTTTGATCCTTAATCAATTGATCTAGCTTTTCTTTCGGAATATTCGTTAATTTCGAGATGCGATCTACCTGTACGGAAGCCGCCTTCGGACTAATGTCAGGATCAAGCCCTGAACCTGAATTCGTCACTAAATCTATCGGTACTTCTGTAACTGGAACAGTTGGATTTTTTTCCTTCCAGTCTGCAATACTTTTCTCTACTCGTTTCTCTAAATCTGGATTAGACGGTGCATAGTTATTTGAACCAGATGCTTCTGCTTTATATTCTATACTAGAGACACGTCCATGAAAATAACGTGGGTCTGTGAAATTTTGACCGATTAATTTTGAACCAACTACTTCATCTTTATCATTATATATAAGACTTCCATCTGCATTATCCTTCATTACCGCTTGCGCTATACCAGTTACAATCAGTGGGTATACGAGGCCGCACAAGACTAGAAATGTAAAAGTAATACGAATAATTGGTGAAAGTATACTTTGTTTTTTCGCCATCTTTTTTCCCCCTCTTCCTTATATGAACAAGCCGACAATCATATCAATTACTTTAATTCCAATGAACGGAACGATAACTCCGCCAAGCCCGTAAATGAGTAAGTTTCGGCTAAGTAGTGCATTCGAACTCATCGGTTTATATGCGATACCTTTCATAGCTAGCGGAATGAGTAACGGAATAATAACTGCATTAAATATTAATGCTGCTAAGATTGCTGAAAGCGGTGATGTTAATTTCATAATGTTTAATGCTTCCATTTGCGGAATCGCAAGTGTAAACATCGCTGGAATGATCGCGAAATATTTCGCGATGTCATTCGCAATACTAAACGTCGTTAACGCACCACGAGTCATTAACAATTGCTTACCAATTCCTACAACCTCAATAATTTTTGTCGGGTTCGAATCTAAATCAATCATATTCGCTGCTTCTTTCGCAGCTGTCGTACCACTATTCATCGCTAATCCAACGTCAGCCTGCGCTAATGCCGGAGCATCATTTGTACCATCACCCGTCATCGCTACAAGTTTCCCTTTATCTTGCTCTGCCTTAATAACTGCAATTTTATCTTCTGGTTTACACTCGGCAACGAATTCATCTACCCCTGCTTCTTTTGCAATTGTTGCTGCTGTTAATGGATTATCACCAGTACACATAACTGTTTTAATCCCCATTTGGCGCAATTGTTCAAAGCGCTCACGCATACCAGGTTTTACTGTATCCTTTAAATAAATTAAACCGTAAATACGATTACCTACTGCAACTACAAGTGGTGTCCCACCCTCTTTTGAAATGAAATCTGCTTTTTGATTTACATCTTTCGGAATCGTTCCGCCTTGTGACCTAACCCATTCAATCACGCTACCTACAGCACCTTTTCTCACTTTCGTTCCGTCCTGTAAATCAACACCGCTCATTCTCGTTTCTGCTTTAAACGGAACGAACTCACCTTGTTCTGCAAGTTCTCTATTATATGATATAGATTTCGCTTGCACATATTCGATAACAGATCGACCTTCTGGCGTTTCATCTAAAACAGAACTAATAGCAGCCCATTTTCCTACTTGCTCAATCGTTTCATTCCCTACAGGAAGCAATGTATGTGCCATCCGGTTCCCGAACGTAATCGTACCTGTTTTATCTAAAATAATTGTATTAATATCGCCCGCAGCTTCTACTGCTTTACCCGACATCGCTAACACATTGAACTTTGTCACGCGGTCCATCCCAGCAATACCAATCGCTGATAATAGCCCACCAATTGTCGTTGGAATTAAACAAACTAACAACGCTACAAGTACAGCTGTATCAATTTGAAACCCTAAATAATTTGTAAAAATCGGCAACGTCACAACAACGATTAAGAAAATAAGCGTTAAACTCGTTAATACTGTATTTAAAGCAATTTCATTCGGCGTTTTTTGACGGGCAGCTCCTTCTACTAAAGAAATCATTTTATCAATAAATGATTCACCAGGGTTACTCGTAATTACAATCGTAATCTCATCACTTACGACCATCGTTCCACCTGTTACGGAACAAAAATCACCACCCGCTTCTTTTATTACAGGAGCTGATTCTCCTGTAATTGCAGATTCATCTACAGACGCTAATCCTTTAATAACTTCACCATCATTCGGAATCATTTCTCCTTGTTTTACAATAACAACGTCACCTTTTCTTAGGTCAGTTGCTGAAACTCGAACAATGTCTCCATTTTCTTTTACAACATTTGCAAACACATCTTTCTTCGATTGTTTTAAAGAATCAGCTTGCGCTTTACCACGACCTTCAGCTAACGCTTCTGCAAAGTTCGCAAATAAAACTGTAAATAATAGAATGAGAGAAACTGTTATATTAAACCATCCTGGTACACTACTAGAACTACTTGGAAGAAAGGATAAAATTAACGTAATGATAAATCCAATTTCCACAACGAACATAATCGGATTTTTTATCATGACTTTCGGATTCAATTTCGCAAAGGATTGTTTCATCGCATGTTTTACGATATCACGATCCATCGTTTTCGCTTGTCTAACCTCATCTTCTACAGCATGTATTTGTGACTCGTTCACTTGTTTTTCTTTTACTACTACCGGTCTCATCATTTACCCTCCATTACTTCAATGTAAGAAATTCTGCAATTGGGCCAAGTACTAACATCGGGAAAAATGTTAATGCACCAACAATTACAATCGTTCCAATAAAGATTCCTCCAAATAAACCATTATCCGTACGGAACGTTCCGACTGTTTCTGGTACTACCGTCTTCTCTTTCAATGAAGCTGCCACAGCTAGCATCGTAATTAAACTAAAATAGCGTCCTAAAAACATAACTAAACCAGTCGTAATATTCCAAAACGGTGTATTATCTGCTAAGCCTTCAAATCCAGATCCGTTATTCGCAGCTGACGATGTGTATTCATATACAACTTGCGTTAAACCGTGGAAACCGGAATGAGAGATTGCATCCGTTCCTAAGCTTGTTGAAAGAGCTAATGCTGAAAATCCTAAAATAAGCAATGGATGAAATAAAATCGTTACCGCAATCAATTTCATTTCCTTACCTTCAATTTTCTTACCTAAAAACTCTGGTGTCCGTCCAACCATTAACCCAGATATAAAGACTGCAATAATGGCATACATAATAATGTTTACAAAACCTGCTCCAACGCCGCCGTATACTGTATTTAACATCATATTTACGAGTGGAACTAGACCACCAATTGGCGTTAACGTATCATGCATCGTATTAACAGCCCCAGTTTCAGCAGCTGTCGTTACTGTCGCATAAAGGGAAGAAAATACTGTTCCGAACCTTACTTCTTTTCCTTCTGTACTTCCTTGTACATGTTCGATACCCATTCCATTTAACGCTGGATTTCCATGTAATTCAGATGTCGTAATCGTTATAAACCCTAGTAAAAACACCATGAATAGTGACACGAAAAGGATGCGACCTTGTTTTTTATTTCCTACCATCCTTCCATACGTAAATGGAAGTGCTGTTGGCAATAACATCATAAGCATCATTTGCAAAATATTACTCATTTGTCCTGGATTTTCGAAAGGATGTGTAGAGTTTGCCCCGAAAAATCCTCCGCCGTTATTTCCAAGTTCCTTAATGGAAACGAATGATGCAACTGGACCACGTAAAATACTTTGTTTTGCCCCATCAATCGTTTGTGCTGTAACTGCCCCGTCTAACGTTTGCGGTACGCCAAGTGCGACAAAGACTAACGCTGCTATAAATGCGATAGGAAGAAACACTCTCGTTAATGCTCTCGTAAAATCTACGAAAAAGTTACCGAGTTCTTTTCCAGCAAGCCCTCTTATAAAAGCCATAACGAGCGCTAATGTCGTTGCTGGTGCCGCAAACATTAAAAATGTAATCCCAATTAATTGTGATAAATAAGACAAACCATTTTCACCGCTATAATGCTGTAAATTTGTATCAGCCATAAAACTAATTGCTGTATTAAAAGCAAGCGTAGGCTCCATTCCCTCAATATGCGCTGGATTTAGCGGCAGCACACCTTGTAATCTGAAAATGAAATATACGACCACAATCATAAATCCATTGAGTAACACTAATGATAATGCATACTGTTTCCACGTTTGATTGTATTCTTTTACACCCGTAATTTTAAAAATAAGTTTTTCAAAAGGCCCGAATACTTTATCTAGCGTTTTGCTACCTTGAAAAGCTTTTTCTAAATAAATCCCCGTTGGCTTTGCTACTAAAATAAACAAGAGCATTGTAATAACAACTGCAACCCAAATCATAATGAATGATTCCCCCTAATTAAAACTTTTCTGGATTTAATAATGCGTACACTAAGTACACCGTAATCGCTGCAACAATAACCGATAAGGCAATCATCATGATTGCTTCCCTTCTTTCACAACTTTATCTGACCAACTTGCAAGACTTGCCATCGATGCTACTAATACAACAAAAATTCCGATCATCACAACATCTAACATAACAATCCCTCACTTTAATTGTTAAAATTTACCATAAAAATATTAAAAAAGAACACTGAGCTCTACTCAGTGTTCAAAAAATGAACAACAAAAAGTAAACCTCCTCTCTAAACGCTTACGAGGTTAGCTGTCGGATTCGGGCCTAAAGAGTAGCCCTACTTTCAAAACTGAAAGATTCACCCCAAGTGACAATGCACAAAATTGGTTCCCCCGCTCCATTTCTGGAACTCAGCGATTTTAGGTTTTTTTTGGAAATTTCATGAATGATTTATGAGAGTAAATATACTCCTCTAAATTTAACTTGTAAAGGGTTAAATTACTGAAAATAAGAAAATATCCATCTATTTAAACGCTTACATTAGGTGTTATTAATATTCTTTCATCCGTTTTCTCGTCTTTTCTTTCTTTTTCACAGAAATGATCTTTTAAATACGAAATAAAAAGAGCGAATTACATGAAGTGCATAGCTTGTTGCACTCAGCATTCACTCTTTTTTCATTCACTATTTATTCCCCTCGTAAAAAAGCACGTAAATTTCTCCCGCGAATATAAACTTGTGACAATTCTGCATGTAGCTGCTCATATTCGATAACATCTGTTTTTAAATATAAAGCGTCTTTCGATGGCAATATAATATATGGCCCTGGAAAAAGAGGATCCATCTGGATCAATTTTTCGACTCTCTCTATCGATACCGCCCAACGATTCGCTATATCTCCTAGTAACAACACCTTCATATTCACTCTCCTCCGCCCTATTCAAAAAATAAAAAAGAAATGTTATCACAATTTGTAAACACCACGAATTTAGCCCCAATCGTTTCATAGAGCCTCGCTGGATATCGTTTATTTCTTGTAACAACAGTAATAGGCGCTTGGAAAAAAAAGCGAATACGTTCTGCGCAAAAGCTAACTATTGGAAGCTCATCCCCTAGCAGAATCACCTTCTTAATACACTCGCAAATACTAGTAAAATCCTGCTCCTTATTACAGCTATAAGCTGATTCAAATCCATAGCCCCTGACTTCAGCTGCTATCTCCTCATTTGCTGTAAAAATAATTAACTCATGCTGAAATGCTACTAGCTCTCTTAAACTCTTTATCTTATTTTCTTCTCCAACACAAATAAGTGTTAGTTCCATGTACCTCATCCTCCTTAGCATAAAAGAACTCAAATATAGATTGATATTCCCCTATACTAATCGGACCGATGAAGAGATGTATCCATCATGGCACCGTCCTCTCTCAAGACGCTTACGAAGTTAGCTGTCGGATTCGGGCTTTGAGAGTAGCCCTACTTTCAAAACTGAAAGATTCACCCCTAGTGACGACGCACAAATTGGTTCCCCCGCTCCATACAATTGGACTCAGCGTATTACAAAAAATGTATTCTGGCTGATATATTACTCCTGTGTTTGGAAAAAGTAAACAATAAAAAAACTCCTCAAAATGGAGTTTTTTATTGTTTAGCATTATAAATATTTACATTCAATAGGAATTTTCATTAATCGTATTGTAATAATACTAGATAAAGAAATAATTAAAAATTAAAGGTGAAATGAGGATGGTATATGACCGAGGATAAAAAGAAAAATTTTATTCAAATAATAACTATTCTAGGCAATTCGTCACTAATAATTCTAGCGATATTGGTTACCATTCCTAGTTATACTGAATTCCGCACCACATTAGAAATCATTTTTTTACTTTCTTGTTTGTTATTAATTTATAGTAAATACCTAAGTAATAATAAGAAAGCTATGATTCCATACATTATATTTTTTATATTAATATCATCACATCTTGTATACACTTTACTCATCTAAGAAGGCACATTTAAAGAAGCTAAACCAATCAAATTCATTACCATATATTAAATCCCTATTAATATTAATAACCAGTGAGGGTATATCCCCACTGGTTAAATTTTCACTTATGCTTGTACTTTGTGCAATTTATACGCAAAATGATTCGTCGGTCCATGACCACTTCCAATATTCAATGGCTCTTCAATCGCTATACTAATAAATTGTTTTGCCTCTTGAACCGCCTCTTCAATCGAGTACCCTTTCGCAAGTCCAGCTGTAACTGCTGAAGCAAATGTACACCCGCTTCCGTGCGTTTGTTTCGAAGGAATTCGTTCACTTCTAAATTCAATAAACTCTTCTCCATCAAAGAGTAAATCAATTACTTCATTCCCTTGATATTCTGCATGTCCGCCCTTCATAAGCACATATTTAGCACCTAATTCATGCAATACTTTCGCAGCCCTCTTACTATCTTCAACGTTATGAATCTCCATCCCAGTTAACACTTCTGCTTCAGGAACATTCGGTGTTACAACGGTTGCTACTGGTAATAAATATTCTTTTAATGCTTGTACTGCTTCTTGCTGTAATAATGATGCTCCGCCTTTTGCAATCATAACAGGATCTAGCACAATATTATTCCAGCCAAATTTCTTAATCTGCTCTGCCACAGTTTGAATAATTTCACTACTAAATAACATTCCTAGTTTCACAGCATCTGGTGTTAAATCCGTACCAATTGAATTCAGCTGTTCCGTAATACCTTCTAATGGAACAGGATATACCCCTTGAACGCCAAGCGTGTTTTGAGCAGTAATTGCTGTAATAGCTGTCATTCCGTACACACCAAGCTCTTGGAATGTTTTTAAATCCGCCTGAATTCCAGCACCGCCTCCGCTGTCAGATCCTGCAATTGTTAAAGCTTTATTCACTTCCATCTCACTCATCCTTTTCTATCCAAAATAGCGATGATAAATCGTCTTTGCTTCGCTTATATCTTTCGTTCCATGTACAAGTACACGGCCATCTTTGAAGGCAACTAACCTCTTTTCTTCAACAGAGAAAGATAGTAAATATGGATTTACATTTAACTCATTCACGCGGCCTTCTAGCAGCTGTTTATATTGTTCAAAATTCATTTCCTCTTTATGAGGTGGTCTAATTTGAACTGTATTTCTCCCGCATAAAACTGCTGTTTTTGAAGTGTTTTCTTTATTTAAATACGGGTATAGCGCATTATCACCACACGAAGGACAATTGTGTTTACGAAGTTTTTGTACATTCATACATGAATATTCATTCTTCCATACATCAAACGACACAAGTCCATCGCGAAGCGATTCATAGTCTTCCACTAACAGTTTAAGAGCTTCCGTTACTTGATGAGAAACGACAAGAGATACAGCAGGTGATATAATACCCGCTGTATCACATGTCGCTCCGCCAAGCGGAATCGATTGTAATAAACAAGATAAACATGGCGTTTTATCTGGAAGAATTGTGTAAGAAAGGCCATAACTCCCTACACATGCCCCGTAAACCCATGGAATAGAATATTTTTGCGATATATCATTCACAATGAAACGCGTTTCGAAATTGTCAGTCGCATCGATAATTACATCAACATTTGTAACGAGTTCTTCTAACTCTTCAGCTGTTACATCTTGAACGAGAGCTTCTACTCTTACTTCACTATTAACCTCTTCTAGACGTTTTTTTGCCGCTACAGCCTTCGGAAGATTATTTTCTACATCACTCTCTGCATACAATTGCTGCCTTTGTAAATTACTCCAATCAACATAATCCCGATCAACAACCGTTACTGTGCCAACACCAGCTCTTGCAAACATCTCTGCATTTGCACTACCTAATGCACCTGCACCGATAATGAGCACATGCTTTTCTCTTATCTTTCGTTGCCCTTCTTCTCCAATTGGAGAAAATAATTCTTGGCGAGAATATCGATTATTCAACTACGCTCATTCCTTCTAAAGGACTACTTGCTGTTGCACAACGTTTACGTGCAATACGACCTGCCTCAAACCCTAAACGTCCTGCCTCAATACCTAATTTCATTGCCTGTGCCATTTTAATAGGATCTTGTGCTCCCGACACAGCAGTATTTAATAACACACCATCCGCTCCTAATTCCATCGCAAATGCTGCATCAGCTGGACTACCAATACCAGCATCAACGATAACTGGCACTGTCGCTTGTTCAATAATAAAGCTTAAATTTAACGGATTCACAATACCAAGCCCTGAACCGATTGGGGATGCTCCTGGCATAATTGCATGCACACCTAGTTCTTGTAATTTACGTGCTAATACAACATCATCAGATGTATACGGAAGAACGATAAATCCTTCTTCTAGTAACATTTCTGATGCCTTTAACGTTTCTACTGGATCAGGTAATAATGTTCTATCATCACCAATAACTTCTACTTTTATCATGTCGCAAAGCCCCGAAGCTTTTGCTAGTTTTGCGATACGAACCGCTTCTTCGGCATTTTTTGCTCCAGCTGTATTCGGTAATAACTTATATTTTTTCACATCAAGTTTCTCTAATAAATTAGGCTGCTTTGCATCAAATATATCCATACGACGTACTGCGAACGTTAAAACCTCCGCCTCAGATACATCAATTGCCTTTTGCTGCACATCAAAATCAGGGAATTTGCCTGTTCCTAATAAAAGTCTAGAATGAAATGAAAATGGTCCAATGTTTAACATAATCAACCGCCTCCTACGAAAGTTACAATCTCAATTTGGTCTCCATCAAAAACAGATGTATCTGTATGATCATCTTTTTGTAAAATATCTTTATTACGCTCTACTACAACAATTCTGTTTTCTAACTCTAAATGTGTAAGTAGCTCAGCTACTGTTTTTACACTCTCTGGCACTTCAATTTGATTACCATTAATTTTCAAATTCAAACTTCCAGCCCCTTTCTAAACTATTTTAGAAAGCAATGAATCTAGCAAGTGATTCTCCTGCTTTCCTTCTATTAAATCCGCCATATACTGACCAGAAACAGGACTTAATAAAATACCGTTTCGATAATGCCCAGTACAAGCATATAAACCTTTTATTTCTTCATGCTCTCCCATATAAGGAGCTTCGTGATTCGATTGTGGTCTTAACCCTGCCCATGTGCTTTCCCACTCTGCTTCTTTTAAAGCCGGTAATATTGTATAAGCACGCTCTAATATAGAAGTAATACTTTCGGGTTGCACAGTTTTATTGAACGTATGAGGCTTCATCGTTGCTCCAATTACGTAGCGCCCACCGCGCTTCGGCGTAATATAAAACCGTTCTTGGAAAATAGGAGATTTCAAGAGCGGTTTCTTGCTTCTTACTGCAACAACTTCACCCTTCACAGGATACGTGCCCCAATCACTATGGAAATAATGTAGTAATTTCGTACTCCATGACCCTCCAGCGATAACGACTTTTTCGCATATGATTACACCTTCGCTTGTCACAATTCCAGTCACTTTATTATTTTCAATACGGATATCAAACACTTCTGTTTGTTCATATATATCCGCACCAGAAATTGCAGCAGAATGTGCGAATGCTTTCGTAAGCTCTGGTGCAATAACATGCCCATCTTTCGGATAATATACCGCTCCTATAATTGACTCGGATAGGAACGGCTCTTTTTCCCGCAAATGGTCTCCCGTTAGAAAATAGGAATCTTCACCTATTTTCTGCTGCCAATCCATAATGTGAAGAATTCTCTCTTTCTCATCCTCATTTTGAGCGATGCGATATATCCCTTTTTCCTCATAGCCAATATCAATACCCGTCTTTTCACGTAAAACTGCTGCAAGCTGTGGAAATATAGCACGGCTTTCTCTAGCAAGTTCAAATAGCGGATCATACGCATCCCATTCTGCCTGAACACCAAGTAAACCAGCAGCTGCTTTCGAAGCTTCAGATGCGATTCTTTGCTTCTCTACAATCGCTACTTTATGCCCTCTTTCTGCTAGAAAGTGTGCAACTGAACTACCAATTACACCTCCGCCAATAATCGCTACATCATACTTCTTACACATGTTTTTCCGCCCACTTTCTTATTGATTCCTTATAAGATTTCGCTCTGCTATACGGGTTACTATTACTTACAATTCCAGACATAACAGCAATTCCACTTACTTCACTTGCAAGAACATCCTTTGTATTTTCAGGAGTAATTCCTCCAATAGCTATAATCGGTATCGATAAGCTCTTTGCAATGTCCGAAATTTCTTCTAACCCTCTCGCTGGCACACCTTTTTTGCACTCTGTTGGGAATACATGACCATAAATGAGCGAGTCAGCCCCATTCTTAAAAGCCTCTATCGCTTCTTCTAAAGAATGTACGGAATAGCCAACATGCAAATACGAAAACTTTTCTTTCACTGACCTTACATCTGTACTTCGATATCCTAGCTGCACACGCGGGATATTTAATAAAATAGCAATATCAATTCGGTCATTTATAACAAGTTTAGATGCTGGAAAGCCTTTTTTTAAAAGGCTTTCCACACCTTCATATAATTCCTTCGTACTTTTCTCACGCTCACGAATATGCAAATAATCAATCTCACTCTCAATTTGCATCGCTACATTCACTAACTCTTCGAATGGCATATGGCCATTTGAGATTACGTGGAGCTCATTTTTCATATTCATTCGCCTACTTTAAAATATTTTCGAATAGCTCATCGGCTGGAACGATTTCTTTCGTCATTCCTTTGTCTTTCAACCATTTATTTTGTTTCTCCCAAGACTCTTTTGAATCTGATAAGAATGGCTCATCTTTCGTTTCCATCTTCTCTAATAAAATTTTCATACTTTCTTTTTCAACTTCTGGCACAAGTGGGAAGTTTTCTTTTTCTTGATGATCTAATAAAATATTTAATGCTTCATCAGGGTTTTTCTTCATAAAGTCATACCCTTTTTTCGCCCCACGTAAAAATGCTTGCAGCGCTTCTTTATCTTTTTTCAACGTTTTATCACCTGTTACAAACACAAGTTCATGATAGTTCGGTACTCCATAATCAGCTGGATTAAAGTACGCTGGTTCATGGCCTTCATGGCGCATAACAGGTACTTCATGGTTAATGTATGCCCCTGTTACAGCATCCACTTTTTTCGTAATTAATGCTGGCACTAAATCAAACCCGACATCAACTACTTTCACCGTATCAGGATTACCACCATCTTCTTTTATCATCGTTTTTAAATACGCTTCACTTAAAGGCGTTCCAGAGTAACCTACTGTTTTGCCTTCTAAATCTTTCGGTGATTGAATGCCTGCTGATTTCAGCGATACGACATGATTTAACGGTGAACGTACGACAGCTCCAATTGATTTCACTGGAATTTGTTCATTTGCTCTGGCCATAACAACATCTGGCTGATAATACAAGCCAACTGTCACTTTCCCTGCTGCAGCTAACGTTAATGGATCAGTCGGATTAGAAGGGAATTTAATATTTACCTTTACTCCTTCTTCTTTAAAGTAGCCTTTTTCAATTGCGGCATAAATAAAGCTATGCACCGCATTCGGATACCAATCAAGCATGACTGTTATTTCTTTCTCTTTTTTACTCTTATCTGATGCTGAATTACTCGAGCACCCTGCAATCATTGCAACTAATAATGTACACACAAAGATGCGTTTTAAAAATTTCATGAATGCTTCCTCCAACTAATGAATTTCTTTTCTAACATAGAAATAAGTATGACGAAAAAAATAGCTAATAATGATAGCAATACAATTGGTGCAAATACACCCGCACCATCTAACTGCGTCATCATTCTTTTACTGAAATATCCAAGCCCAGCTTGTGCACCGAGCCATTCTCCAATTGCCGCCCCGATCACACTAAGCGGAACTGCAATTTTTAACGCTGAGAAAAAGTAAGGAAGAGCAGATGGCAACTTTAGCTTTAGAAAAATATCTTTTTTCGTTGCACCATACGTAACTAAGAGCTCCTCCCACTCTTTCTTCGTACTACGTAATCCATCATACGTATTGACCGCAATAGGGAAAAACGTAATTAAAACTGTAACAACAACCTTACTCCAAATGGTATATCCAAACCATAAAACAAATAGGGGCGCAAGTGCTGTAATCGGGATGGTTTGTGAAGCTACTAATAATGGGTAAAATGCTCTTTCCATCCACGTACTCGCATTCATTAACATCGCTAGCCCCACACCTAATACGATAGAAATAGCAACACCTATTAAAACGACGTATAACGTTGCCGGTAAATGAACCGTAAATAATATGTCTTTTAGTTTCAAAATCTTCATTACAATTGCAGACGGTGACGGTAAAATGTACATCTCATCTACAATTCTTGCCCCCACTTCCCACATAATGAGTAAAATACCAGAAAGTGTAAGAGCAGGAACTAATTCTTTCAAACGGTTCATCATACAAGTACCTGCCTTTGTAACATACTAAGGATCTCATCTTTAAGCGCCAATACTTCAGGCCTATATAAATCCTTTCGTGTTCGGTTACGATCAAGCGGCACAATTCGCTCAGTTAAAGTTGCTATCGGTTGATTTTCTACAACGAAAATTCGATTAGAAAGAAACAACGCTTCTTCAACATCATGAGTGATAAATAAAATTGTTTTTTCCCACTCTTTCCATTGTTCAAATAACCATTCTTGCAAAGATGCCTTCGTTAAAGCGTCCAATGCGCTAAACGGTTCATCTAACAATAATATCTCCCCGCCCGTTAATAAAGTTCGGATAAAAGATACACGTTGTCTCATACCACCAGATAAATCTTTCGGATATTTCGCCTCGTATCCTTGTAACCCAAATTTATGTAACAGTTCTTTCGCTTTTACTTGCGCTTCTTTCTTCTGCACACCTTGGCACTCTAAAGGTAACGCAGCATTTTCAATAATTGTTCTCCACGGCAAAAGCATATCTTTTTGAGGCATATATCCTACAGGGTGACTCTTTGTTTCTGTCAGCTCTATTTGTCCAGCACTTGCTTCTTCTAAGCCCGTAATAAGGCGAAATAAAGTACTTTTCCCGCAGCCACTTGGTCCGATAATGCTTACAAACTCTTTCTCTTGTATAGAAGCATTTAATTCATCGATGATTGGTTTCTCATCATAATGAAAAGAAACATTATGAAACTGTAGTATGTTCTTGCTCCTCAAAACCCCACATCTCCTTACGATAGGACATATCCCAGAATAAATATTCAAATCGGCTGGAATATAAGAAAATTTCCTCTAATCGGTCTAGCTCTTTCTCTGACTTTCCAATTGCCATTTCATTTAATAAATCTATTAACCAAATACAAAGATTACCGTATTCTTCAGAACTATATCCTTGAATCCATTCACCAAAGAACTCATGATCTCTTGCTCCAGGAATATCGTTTAAACGCTTTCCAATCTCCCAATAACTCCACATACATGGTAGAAGTGCTGCTATTAATTCCGCAAGTGTGCCATTTTGAGATACAGACATCATGTAATTTGTATAAGCTAAATTTTTAGCAGATGGTTTTGCAGATTCCATCTCTCGTACAGAAATGCCAAGTCTTTTTGCATACTGTTTATGGATTGTCATTTCTCCATTTAAAATTCCATCAATTTGTTCAGCAAACTTTCCCATTACTTGTGGATTCGTTGCTTTTACAACACCAATCGCATATAACTTTGCATAATCTAACAAATATAAATAATCTTGAATAATATAATACTGAAATTTATCTTTTTCTAGCGTGCCATCCCCCATACCTACTACAAACGGATGATTATGACTTTTCTCCCAAACAGGTTGCACAGTTTCTAATAATCTATCGCAAAATTTCATTTCTCTATCCCCTTCCGATATACGTATCTAAATAAAAAACCACTTCTATATAAGAAGTGGTTACAGCAAATAAAATTATACATTTATTCGTTGTCCACTTCCCTTCGCTAGTATTACCTAGATCAGGTCTGTAAGGGTTAAGGATTATTCCTCTCTCAGCACATCAAGCACCCCTAGTGGTTTCAATATGAAATTTTCAAATAAAAAAGCCCCGTTTCTATACGCAAAGAAACGGGGACTCATTGTTAGTGTCCGAATTGCTTCCCTACGCTAGCATAATCTAGATCAGGTAATGAAAAGGATCAAAGGCTTACGGCCTACTCTCAGCTGGCAACACCAGCTCTCCTAGCAAACTATAAAATTATCACTGTCAGTATAACACCGTAATAAGACATCATCAACTGTTTTAATTTTCTTAATTATTAATTAGATAATAATGTGTTAAATAAATATAAATGCGATCCCACAAATGATATATACAATATTTATATACGAACCTCTCTTCTAACATTATTTTTATTGATTTCATATTACATTTATGTGAATACGACCAATATATTATATCTTTATACTATAATAAAATTACAACTATACAACTAGAGGAGGTCTTTATTACATGAATATGAAAACTACTGCTTTAACAGCCACTACTATCGCAATTGCTTCTTTACTTCCTTCTATGGGAGAATCCGATATACAAACAGCTGCTGCTACGCAACCATCTAAAGTAAAAACTGGATATGTAAAAATTGACAACGTTGCACTACATCAAAATAACAATGCAGACAGTGCAATAATTGAAAACATTCGATTTAATAGCCCGGTTACTATTCTTGAGACAACTCAAGATTGGTATAAAGTATCTGTTAACAACAAAACAGGCTACATAAAAAAAGATGCAATTCTATTCAAAAAAAATGTTCAATCAAAGAATCAATATATCGTAAATGCAAACGCATTAAACGTTCGTTCTGAACCTAATACAGGGTCTTCTATTCTAGATATATTACCAAATGGTCAATTCATTACCATTCAAGGTGAACAAGGGAATTGGTACAAAATATTACATAACGGTCAAATTGGATACGTACAAAAAAACTTTGTATCTAATGGATCCACACCTCTAGTAAAAGGTGTAACTGTACAAGGTTCACCTTCTTATACTGTTGCAACACCAAAATTAAATGTACGTAGCAAGGCTAGTACAAGTAGCACTCTACTTGGCTCGCTACAAAATGGTACACAAGTACAAGTAGTAGAAACGGTAGGTACTTGGTATAAAATTCGTTTTGGCACAGGATACGGATATGTAGCAAAACATTATATAGTGCAACATCAAAATCAATCACAAACTAAAACAGCTCAACCTTCATCAATTCCAGCTGTTTTCAAATTTCCAACTCAAGGAAGAATTAGCTCAACTTTTGATATGCGCTGGGAACAAATGCATTATGGTATAGATATTGCAGCACAGGGCAACATCTCTATTCAAGCTGCTGCTGCAGGTAAAGTTGTGAAATCTTATTATTCGGCTAGCTACGGCAATGTCGTGTTCGTCGCCCATCAAATAAATGGAAAGTTATATACAACAGTTTATGCTCATATGAAGGATCGTGCCGTACAAGTTGGGGATCAGGTGCGAGCTGGACAATTAATCGGTCATATGGGAAATACAGGTCATTCATACGGGCAACATCTCCATTTTGAATTACATAATGGGGAATGGAATCTTGAAAAAACAAATGCAGTGAACCCACTGCCATATTTAGTTAGGTAAATTGTATGCCACGTAATATACCTCTTTTTATTGAATACCTGGCCTTTTTAGGTTTAATCTGTTGTTTAATCATTTATAATACGAACACTGTATTTTTATCTATCATTATTGCTTTTGTTGCCTTAGAAATCATTATGGAAGCATTACAAATGCGGTTAAAACAAAAAATAGCCCATATTTATAATGCAATTTTTCTTTTGAGTGCTCTTATAACAAATATAATTAGTAATGGTTTTTATTTATCTACCATACTTCCTGTATTCTCTATGGGTGTTTTATTATTCATAGCTAGATACGTTAATGTTCCTCATAACCAAAAACATGAACAAGAAGCTTAGAAAGAGGAGACACTGTGTACCAATCTTTCAAAGATAACCCAACGAAATATATACTGAATTTATATAAAAAAATGAATACTTTTTTTGGTATACAAGGAAGTTATACTGCACAATTTCTCCTTTATGGAATGTTATTTCTTATCTTAGTTACTTTCTCCTTGTTTTACTAACAAAAAAAGGATCTCACATAAACTTGAGATCCTTTTTAATTTATATTAATTTTTAATATGTAAAATACGGTTTAACCACAAGCATATTTTTCATAAATAAAACTAAGATTATATTTTTTCTCTAAACTCATTCTTTGTTCATCGTCGCACCAATAGAAAAGAATATCATGAATCGTTGCATAACGCTTATTTTTAAGAAATAGTTTAAAGAAGGATGGTAAACAATCATGTAATTGTATAAATATATAATTGCGTAGTATTTCTTCTTTGTATTCAATGCCCTTACAAATATAAAGTAATTCTTCACAATAATATGCATGCTGTGGAACTTGAATCATTTCAAAAAATGGTACATATGATAGCAACTTTCCAATAAAATGACCATATCGATCCATTACCCCTATCGTCATATGCTCCATCATTTCTTTCATCACATATAAATAATCATCTACATGCGTTGTCTTTAATGGATCTAACCGGTCTGAAATTTGAGAAAGCACAGCTCTTTGACAAGCTAAAACTGCTTGACTCGGTCCATAATATGATAGAAAATCTGTACACTTACGATACTTTCGTAATAAGTCGTGTGTATACAAATCATACACAAAAGTATTACAATACATTGCTAGATTCATCATATCACTATTTAACTGTTCTTTTGATAGTATTTTAGCTCGCTTACACATATAAAAGAATGTAAATTCCAATACTTCTTTATGAGATAATAGATGCTTACAATCTGTTATACATTTCTCACTAAATTTAACTCGATTCCAAATCTCTACATCGCCATCTGTTAATTCACCAATACGATATTTAATAATTAAATAGTTTAAAGCAACCGCTTGCGTCAAAAGATCCCATGTTTCATATTCCAATGAAGTTTGGACAAATTCATCTAGCCCCTGGCTTATCATAAAAGCATTTGCCTCTTCATACCAACCAATCTCTTGACATAAACGCAGAATACGTACTAGAGTTGGAATTTCATCTTTATGAAACTGCGGTAAGCCCTTTACTTTATTCATTCCATATACGATAAATGCCGCTAAATTTTCTTCTTTATAAAACTCTTTTTCTTTCCATACTAATATAGTTCGCTCTTTCCCTCCACCTTTTGGATGACAAGGTACAAGCAAAGAAAATAACTCAGCAAAATTGTTTGGTTCTATATATGTATCTGTAACCAAATTCCAATTTGGATCGCCCTGTACAGCCCTCATATAATTCCCCTTTCCTTTTTATCTACGTAGGAAATATTAATCCATTATTACATCATTAACAATAAATATCGTTATATTCAAAACTTATCATAATACTTATATCTATTAGTATATCATTTTTCCTCTTATTAAAAATTAGGAATAATAAATTTTAATAAAACTGTCGAATATATTAACGCTATATTTATTATATAATGCCTCAGATACATCACGCTAACATATTAGTTTAATCCATATATACTAGAATGATGTATCTGATTTTTATACATAATTTATTCCATGTGCTCCGAGATCTCACTTAAAGCAAAGCCAGCTTGATCATCAGCCGATTCTCTTATAGCTAAATCACCTAGTGCTAGCATGCCCACGAGTTGCCCACTCTCAACTACTGGTAAGCGTCTAATTTGATACTGTGCCATTAATTCTGTAGCTTTTTCAATCGAATCATCTGGAGAAACTGAAACAATGTTTGTTGTCATTATATTTGTAATTTTATTAGATCCAGGATGTTTTTCAGCAATCCCACGAACAACTAAGTCTCGATCAGTAACAAGCCCAACAACTTGTTCATTTTCAACAACAGGAATCAATCCAACCGATTCTTCCTTCATTTTTACAGCAGCCTCATATACATTATCTAACGGCGTACAATGTACAATATGAGTACTCATAAAGTCTCTAACTCGCGTCATTTTTATCTCCTCCTTTTAATACATACCATAGCTTTTCCTAAATCCCTTTATTTATTTGAGGAAAATAAGGTGATAAAAAAGAGGCATACACATAATAAAAAAGAGTCAGCACATTGCTGACTCTTTTTTTATGACCCGTACGGGATTCGAACCCGTGTTACCGCCGTGAAAGGGCGGTGTCTTAACCACTTGACCAACGGG
>NZ_MAOG01000095.1:0-391 GCF_001884205.1 Bacillus sp. NH11B
CCATTCCGTAGGAATATTTGTCATATATACCGTAATTCCTTGTAAAAGTTTCGTACGCTCTGTATATGTAATTCCTTTTTTCTTTTCACGAATAGCTCGATCACGTAGGCGTTTTTGTTTTTGCTCCTCCGTACATTTATAAACCACGATGCGAGTAGGTAATTTGTCTTTGCTCCCTACATATACATCATGTAATTCATACACTTGGCCAGGCTGTAATTGGTTCATGATTTCTTCCAAATGAATTTGTATATATACCGGCCTCAGTTGAGCTGGTTTTGTTTTAAATACGACTGTTTCGAATTCTTTTCTATATATCTTAGTTGGTAACTTAAGACGTGATAAATAATATCCTTGATTATCTTGAATAGACTTAAAGTCTTGTAAACGA
>NZ_MAOG01000096.1:0-9278 GCF_001884205.1 Bacillus sp. NH11B
AAGCACAGCGTATCCTTTCTAGAAGAACAAAAGGTTCTTCGAACTGGAATAAACAACGTGTGAAAGTTGCACGAATCCATGAACATATTGCAAATGCAAGAGCTGATTACTTACATAAACTTTCTACTGAAATCATCAAAAGCCACGATGTTATCGGTATGGAAGACTTACAAGTCCATAATATGCTCAAAAATAGAAAGCTTGCAAAAGCGATTGGTGAAGTATCTTGGTCCCAATTTCGAACGATGTTGGAATATAAAGCAAAATGGTATGGTAAAAAAGTTGTTATGGCATCCAAAACATTTGCTTCTAGTCAATTATGCTCCAATTGTGAATACAAAAACAAAGACGTTAAAAATCTAACCATTCGTGAGTGGGATTGCCCTTCTTGTGGCGCACATCACGATAGAGATCGAAACGCAGCGCTCAATCTTAAAAACGAAGCAATTCGTCTCTTAACCGTAGGAACTACGGGGATAGCCTAATGAATTAGAAACCGTTAGGTTTCTGTACTTAGGAATCTCCCACTTCAAACAGTCCGCGAGGATGTTAAGTGGTGAGTAGTTCAATAATCAGAGAATCATATAGTAAGGTTAATATGTGTAATTTTAATCAACCATTTTTATTTTTGTTATTAAGTTTGACAAGCAAATAGTGAAGATTAGCTCCCTGTTCAGTATTATTTACATTTACTACATAAAATTTCGTTTGCTATCTTAGCTAATACTTTATCTAATTGTCCAACAGGCATATTTTTGTCTTCGGATAATACTAGAGAAACTGCAAATCGTTCACCACGTTCAATTGTTTTACCACATTGTGAACATACTAAATTTACATCTTTAAAATGATTTATTAATGTATCTAACATATTATTTATTCCTCCTGCTTAATTGTTTATTATAAAAATATATAAAAATATACAAATATGGTTATTTTCATTATACAAAATTAAAAAGAAAAGATGGAGTAAAATTCCAATTCACACCATCTTTAACAACAACTTTTTTCAAAACGTCGCGAATTTATTATAAACATCGTGACTTTATTTCAAACCAACAGTTCCTTATCATACAAAGCACCGGGTAAAAGATATCCTAAATTATGTCTAACTGTACTCAATTTCTTTTTAATCATGTACTTGCATAGAAAGATAATAAATTCCCTTATGGGTTACGAAGACATATTCTTCATAACTACAAGCATAATAGGCTCCTATATCTAATTTTACCCAATAAACTGCTCCAATCCCTTGTTCAAATGTATTCAATAACTGTTCAATTATAAACTCCTTCGGTGTTAATCCTTTCAAATCATATCCACTGGGTATTGTTCCGAACCAATACTCTTCACTGTCAGGGAATTCACAAGAAAGGAAATCCTGCTGCCATTCATTCAACTGTATAAGTTCTATTGTGTCGTCACTAGTAGCTTTTATATCCTTTTTTATAAGCTCACATATATCTTCTTTTGTATCTTCTGATAAAAGATATAGTCTATAATCATTACCTACGCCATCATATTCATTAACCTTAGCAAAATCACTTAATATTCTATTAATCTTTTCCATGTCTAAGCTCCTTCATCAATAATTAGGAAATAGTTCCAACATTATTATAGCAAGGTGCTACACGCTTCCCTATGGATATGTTTTATATTTGGCGGTACGCCTTATTTACAATGTTTTGAATGTAAATAAATGGGTATTGGTTTACATTCGATTTTTTAAGGTAAAAGGCTGAATAATTAAGAAAAGTGCATTTAATAAGTTACTATAATTTACATTTGAGTTAAAATAAGAGTGGTTGAAACTGGGGTCTCACTTATGTTTAGAAACAGAAATTAGAAAACATACAAATGGGAGGATACAATGATGAACCAAAAAAAGTTAGAAATGGCTTTTAAAAGATATAGCAAAAATTTTGTAGATGGAATCAAGTTTGAAGATGTTAAAGATAAATATAATGTTAGTAGAAGAGAGATTGAGAAAATCATTGAGCAAAATGAAACAGAGAAAGATCACATACTATTAATAAATCTAAGAAAAATTTTCTCCTATCACTTGTCACTATGGAAAAACGATGTATTGATCAGCGGTGGAAACAATGTAGAAGGATTAAAGAACATGCAAAAAGTCTTATTTTACCAGTGCATGGGACAGGATCTCTATACAATCAGGTATCCAAGGATGATCTTGGGATATTCGTTTAGAGAAGTCGTCCTCACATTAGTTCATTTTGCAATGTATGGATGGGAGAAAGAAGAAAATATATTATATGATTTTATGGCTCATCACTTCGGTGGACATTTAATAAAGGCCAATGAAGAGGATAGACATATTTGGTTTTTGTTAGAACTGTACTTGCAGTATAAAAATAAAACCATCATGGGAACGAATGAAAAATTGCATCTAGCCGTGATAAATAAGTTTAAGGAAGCTGAACTGCGATGCGACTTAATCCCTGAAGACCTGAACATTTATGATGAAGTGCTGGGACGTTGGTCGACTGGTGATTTAGAAGAAATAGAACATCTAATTTCGATCATGTCTCAGTATCATTCTGCATTAGCTTCTGAAATCGGACAGCTAGGTGAATTTGGCGATTTCAGATACGGATTTTATCCTTTTGAAATCTTATTCTTGATCCATGTAAGAAAACAACTAGGATTGCCAGTACCTACTCAATTCGATAATTTTCTAATGAATACTCCAGAAGCGAAAATGGTATTTGGAGAACGTGAGCCATACCCTGAGTGGGACCCCGTGCTTCAGATGATTGATCAATTTTATCGTAAAAACTACCCGGAATATATTCCTAACAAGCATGGAGAATTATTTCAATAAAAGGAGGAAGCTAATATGCCTAATCAAGGGATAGCGCAGATTATATTTCCTGATAGCAAGGATTTGGAAACGTTTTTGAAGGAACAAGGAAGTTATGACTTACATGAAGACCTATTAAAATATGGATTGACGACGAAACAGTTTTTATACGTTGACTATAAAGGTGAGCAATACCAAGAAATTGTCAATTTTATTCTTGATTACGAATTTGCCCACCAAATTGAATTAGCAACACAAGAAGAACTCGAGAAATTAGAAGCATTTAATTATGAATTTTTACCTGAAAAGATTAAGGAGGCCAACAAAATACTGTCACCAAAGGGGTATGGACTATTTACATATCCAAACTCGGGCGACTTCTTCGCACTATTCATTGTAAAAATAGAGACTATAACAAAATTGCTGCAAGAAGAAGTGCTGCTTGATGATAGAATCCCTTTTCAAGAAAGGTGTATCAAGTATTATAGATAGACCGGTTCTGGTGCAAAAGCCTCAAGGCAATTGCAATTTGGGGTATCGCCACATGCCCGTCAACTTAAGAGTTTTATAACACCCCAAAACAAAAAAATTGTACATTTTCACATGAAGATGTCAATTTTCTCGTTTTGAAGGTATTTGTATTTCTTAACTTGATAGTGATGTGGTGGGTCCTCTAAATCAGCATCTCCAAAACAAAGGGACGTGCAGAATTAAAAAGAACAGACTTTTCTTTTTTGAAAAGTCTGTTCAAAAATAAATAAATTCAAGTAATTACCATCCAAGCCAAACAGTGCCTTGGTGCCATGAACCATCTGTATTTACTAGAGTTACAACATAGTTTCCTGCTTTCATAGGACCAAAGTAATTATAAACATAATCACCACCACTCATTGGCCCTCCTGTTACATTATGGGTTACGCTGTTTCCTGATGATAAACTTTTTACTACAACTTTAAAATTAAAATTTTTATTATTTTGAATAGCTACTCCAATAGTTCCGTTGTCTGCTACAGATACAGTTTTTTTCACTTGAATTGATGTGGAAAAATTATAACTACCGGAATATCCCCAATCAAATGCTGCAGCTGCTTTTTCTCCAATAAGATTATTTTTATCAGAAAGATTTGGTACAAATGGTCTTTCGACTTCATTTGTATTTTCAACTATACTTTCAATTCTATCTGAAATAGGTTTTACTGTATCAGCTGATGCTGCACCAATCCCCCCAGTTAATGCAATACCTGTTGCTAATGCTCCGACTACTAATTTCTTGAACATAAAAAATCCCCCTTTAATAGTTTTGTAACTCATACCTCAAATGTATCATTTTTTACAAAAAAGAAAATATTTAGAATTTATAGAAATATTAGTTTCATTATTAAAAATATTCAGTCTTAAATTTATCAAAGTTTGCACTCATAAATTACTGTAAAATATTAAAATTTCCGTTTTTGGGATACTTGAAATTACTAGCTGGATAGCAATGGGGTACCGCCACATGCCCATCAAGCTAAGATTTTAAGACACCCCACATCCATCAACTTAAGAAGAATAAACGCCACCAAAACAAAAAAACCCAAAAATTTTTCTTGAAAATAAGTTGGGCCTTTGAACCAGAAAAGTATATTTTTAACTATGAAGACTACGATAAATTTTTCCTTTTTTCCTACTTGCTAAATTCAGCAAGTAAAATATTTTTAAAAGGATTAGGACTGTCAGTTCTACCCAAACTATTCCAATTGACGACCAACGTATGCTTGCCTCCAAGTTTACCTCCAACAAGAGTAGTAAAGCCTAGAATGCCACCTGTGTGTCCCCATATCGAGACACCGCTTGGAAGTTTAGTTTCATAGATTCCAAGACCATATCCATCGATTCCTTCTTTTCCTGTAGGAACTGTAGTAAGCATTTGTTTTAGTTGCTGTTCTTTCAGTAATTTGCCACCGAGCAAGTAAGAGAAGAATTTGTTTAAGTCGTCAGCAGTAGAAATCATATCTCCAGCAGAGCTACCTGCACTTGGGTTATAATAAGTAACGTCTTTTAGCTCACTTGCTCCGTCTGGTTGGACATATCCACGGGCATGGTTAGTGCCTGGAATAACACTTGAGTTGCCTGGTAGGAATGTATTCGACAATTCAAGTGGTTCAATAATCCGATTTTCAATCTCTTCCGCATAGCTGTTTCTGGTTACTTTTTCAATAAGAATGCCCAGTAATACGTATCCTGTGTTTGAATAAGACCAGCCATCTCCTGGGGCAAAGTCTGGAGGCAGAGAAACCCCCATCTTCACTAACTCTTCAGCCGTATACGATTTTTTTGTATCCGTAAAATCAGCGTCTTTTGACCTTGAGTATTCAGCGATACCACTTGTATGGTTCAATATCTGCCGGATAGTAATCTTGTTACCATCATATCCATTTCCTTGAATGACACCAGGCAACCAGTTTTCGATGTAGTCGTCTAGATTCAGGCGATTCTCTCCAGCTAATTGAAGTACAACTGTTGCGGTGAACGTCTTCGTCACACTCCCAATGCGAAAGCGAAAATCTGTTTTCATTGGTTTCTTAGTTCTCAGATCCGCTATTCCAGCGGCATACCCCCACGTTTTTCCACCCTCAGAAGTTTTAGCAAGTATCCCCGGGTATCCAAGTTGCAATGTATCCCGCATTGCCTGCTTGACGGAAGCGCGATCTCGTTGAGTATTTGTTTGTAACGAACTAGATACATTTTGAGTGGGCTCTGCTTTTACAATTGAGATTGGTGTGGTGTATAACAGAGAACTTCCAGCTATTAAAAGGGCCAGACTTACAAATGTAATTTGACTACGTATTTTCATAAGGCATTCCTCTCCTCTATTCATATTGTATAGGTGGCTGTTTACTGTTCCTTACCTCCTAGGCTTAGGGAAAAGGCCCTCACTCATATAGATTAAAGCCCCAGTACAAAGGTATCTATCAATATCAACAATTTGATCCATTTAAATCTCCATCCCTTCTATAACAAAATTATTTAAGGGTATGAAAGCATATTATGTATCCTTAGTTATTGGTAGGATTAACACAACATGAGACATACCCTCAGCCCATATTTTACTTTATTTATCCATAATATGTATTGAGAAAGAATGTAAATTCGAATCCTTTCCGTACCCCAACTATGGATCGTTTTTTTACATATTATAATTAGTTATTTAGAATTTCATAATAAAAAACTGTAAAAAAAATAACGAGTCCCTTAACGAACAGGAAGTGGTTGAAAAATATGTCTATACGCACAATTTTCTTTGTTTGATATGGTGACCCCTTTTTCTTGCTACCGATAATGAAACGTTATGTTAACTTAATAAGAATATTTATTCATAAGCAAAATTAAAAAGAGTAACAATATGTTACTCTCATCAAAAAAATCAAACCAATGTTTTCTAAATTATACTCCAAACACAGTCATTCTAACTCTCGAAATTTCGCTTTCTTAATTAAGTTTGCTATTTTTTTTCTTTAAATCCTTTGTTGATTAAATCCTCTGTTGATCGTATTACTTGTACATCTTTTGGAAGTTCACTTTCATCAATTTCTTTATACGTTATATTTCCATCTTTATCTTTATCTTCAATAATAAATTGTACTTTATCTGTGATAGATGTCTCTTCTTTTTTATCTGTTTCTACACCCTCTGTTGATTGTACTTGTACATCTTTTGGAAGTTCACTTTCGTCAATTTCTTTATACGTTATATTTCCATCTTTATCTTTATCTTGAATAGCATATTGTACTTTATCTTTGATAGATGTTTCTTCTTTTTTATCTGGTACTTCACCTGCTATACCACCAGTTAATAACCCTGTACTTAAAAGTGTTCCTGCTAATAATGTTTTAAACATTTTTTACTACCTCCTTGTTTGAAATTATATTAAACATAAAACAAAAATCTGTAGTTAATATGGATTATATCTAGAGATTATGTGAGTTTTATGATTGGGCTATCCTTTGTTTTTGGGTGTGAGTGCTGGCTTGTCGTGTGGGGCAAACCCCCACATAGCATTGATTCAATATGGAAAAAGAAGAATATCTTGAACGGAAAAATTGGCGGTTCGGCTGGTACAATTGCTAATCCAAGTCGAGCAACCTAAGTCCTCGTTTTTGGTCTGTTCGGCTTGGCGATATACCAACCCCCGCCGAATTTCGGAATGCAAGGAGTAAGGTGGAAGATTTTTTGAGTGGGATTCTCAAAAAATACTCTCCGTTCCTTGTATGGAGAAAAGCCCTTATATAGAGAATGAGAAGAGACATACTTTTAAAAGTGTAAAAAACATTGTTATATCAAGGTTTTTTAGGTTTTTTGTCTGTGTTCAAAATAACACACAAAAAAAACAAATATAAATAAAAAGTCGTAGTTGTCAAATTAAACAACTACGACTTAATTTTTAAAATAACTTATTAGGTAAATCTTTTAATATTGGTATTTTCATAGCTTTATAAAACATAAGTTTTAAAGCTTCATTTACATTATCTTTATCTCCTGCATAAATAATGTGAGGATTTACAAAGATTACAGATGCTCTAGCATTATTACCTTCTACACCAGATTCACCTTTAAATAACAAACCGTTTTGACACAACAAGAGGGTCTTAAAAATAGTGAATCTGATTAACTCCTTATCCTCCCTTCGGCCCGGTACCGTTGACAGACGCTTTAAATTATCTTCTAATAATCACAACATAATTACCCATATTTTTGACTTAAAACGAAATAAGACCTTTTAAAATCCAAAATAAAAGTTCTCAGTGATACTTGGATCCTTTCCTTTTTTTTAAAACTTAACCTTATATAAAAAATCTATGGAAAAGTTCTACAAAAAAAAGTATCCCTACTTTTTAGATATGAATACTCTTTTTTGTATTAGAATAATTTACACTTTTATTTTTTTGCAGCAATATAGTATAAAGCCTCTTGTTTACCATTTATTATTCCTTCAAATTGATATACAGGCTGTTGGAAATCTTTTGTATCTGAATAAGATGATAATGTACATTTTGTAATAGTTATTATATCTCCTTTTTTTAAAGATTCTAGAGGTAAAAATTCTCCACGTTTTAATTTTTGGAATGCTTCTTTTGAAGAAATAATTTCTATATCTTTAATCTTTATTTGTTCTGAAGAATTTTTCTTAAATTTATAAACAGGCATTTTTTTAGAATCTGCATCTAATGATATAGTTGTTTTCATAGTAATATCAGACATATCCATTTTAGTTTCTGGGTTAATAGGTAAATTACCAAATTCTTGCATTTTGTAAGAAATAGTAATTCCCAATGTTAATAAACAAACTATCACTGGTAAAGATATATATTTAACAATTTGTTTAAATGGTACTGATTGTTTATCTAAAAAAACAATCAATAAATTACTTATACAATATCCAAGCATACCTCCTAAGGTGTTATGTAATACATCGGATATATCTATACGTCCAATATCTGTTACAAATTGAATTATTTCAATAAAAAAACTTGTACTAAATACGACTGATAATACTGCCCCTGCTTTTTTAAAGAAATTACTAATTAAGGGTAACAAAAATCCTACTGGAAAAAGTAAAGCAATATTTATAATAATATCTTGAAAAGAAACAAGTGAAAAATTATTCCAAGCAACTCTATATCCACGTAAAATATCAAAATTAATTATCCCTTCAGGCCGAATAATATTTTCACGACCAAATAAAGTTCCAGCTAATACAATAAGGTAATATCCTATCAATAGTGTAATCAAAACAATTTGTTTTTTTTCAAATGAATATTTCCCTTTATATATTCGTTTATACAAAACAAAATAACCTAAATTCAACAAAATAGGAACGAATAAAATTATTATTATACTAATAATACTTAAACTTCCTAATGTAGAATTGATAAAATTCATATAATACCTCCATACAATAACAATATATGTTTGAATTTAATTAAAAAATAAAATATATAAAAATGCAAAGGTATAAAATAACAAATATAATTAACCTGTAGTGCTAGTTGGTTATGAATATTATGTTTTCCTTTACCTTTTCATTGTGACATTTAGCTACGCTCCATGTGGTTGTGCTTCCCCTTTTGTAAGGACATACACATCTCTTTCTTTCACTAACGGATTAAATCTATCTACTATATCTCCTCCTGCATAAGTTAATAATCCACCTCCTACAACAATTAATCCTGAAACTGCAACCAATGCTTTTTTCATCTTTCATTTCCACCTTTCTTTTTCTTATATGATTAAGTGTGATTTTATTCATTTTTTAACGAATTCCCCGAAAGAATTCTCCTTCCTCAAGCGTGTGAAGGGCGTAGCCCAACGGTAGGTGGGAGGTGAATATCGGTTTGGCATCCCAAAAACTTTTGATAAACTAGCTATATGAAGTTCTTTGATAACTTGATATATGAGGTTGCAGGAAGAAAAT
>NZ_MAOG01000097.1:0-8794 GCF_001884205.1 Bacillus sp. NH11B
TTTAAATAAGAATGACCTTTAACACATTTCCAAGTATAAAGAGCATTTCTTAATAAAAAGTGGGGGAGCTTCTTAAGATTTTCTTAACAAACAGTTTCACAGGTTCTGGTGCAAATACTTAGGAAAGATATAAAGATGCGAAAAGTTTCCTAGTGAAATCTAGTCTTAAGCAGCAATTCCAAATAGTTGATGGATGAACTTCACTTGATTTTGGACAGACTTGTCCAATAAAACAAGTTGCCCTTTTTTCATCATATGCATAGCTTCTATTCCAGAAAGAATGGATGTAGCTGTGCGAAAGGATTTCAATCCTAACATCGAACGAACCCGCTTTTTAATAAACCGATGATCTTGTTCCACTATGTTATTGAGATATTTCACTTGCCTTAGTTGGATGCCTAATGGCATCTTTTTTTCTTTTCTCAATTCTTCAACTGCTATAGGATAAGCTGGATTCTTATCTACTGTCACGACACGAGGCTCAGAAATATGAAAAGACTGCAAAGCTTTCTTGAAGAATCGCTTTGCAGCCTTGTGGTTTCTTGCTTTGCTTAGGTAAAAATCAATGGTATTTCCTTTCGAATCGACAGCACGATACAGGTACATCCATTGACTTTTCACTTTGATATATGTTTCATCGACTCTCCAAGAGTCATTGGTTTGCTTGAGATGACGACGGATTCTTTTGTCAAATTCAGGACCATACTGATGAACCCAACTCATAATCTTATGAGTCAGTTCCTTTTCTGTTTTGCTACCGATAAGTGTGGTTATGTAAACTTTTAATATAGTTTTTAATCTTTGGACAGGATTAAAATTGTTAAATAAAAATTATTTATACAAATTAATCCCTTATCTATAATAGATAAGGGATTAGTTTGATTTTGTTGTATGGTATAAACAAAATTGAGTGTCATAATATATGGTAACATGAATATTCATATGTCTTTAAAATTTTATTTATTCTAAACAAACAAAAAGAACTAGTATCATACTAGTTCTTTTTGTTTGTAAATCCATATTTAAGTAGTAGGGTACTACATATAAATCAATACAATATTAGAAGTAAAAGGATACCAACCTTTGTACAGATTAATTATAGTATAAATTTTCAGAAAAAATATATTTATTAGTTGGTTATTTATTCCTTGTTTTCTGCAATTAGTTACATTTACCTGATGTTTTTAATGTAATATTACGTTAAAATATAAAAGAATAAAATATATTGAGCTGTTATACCATTACCCTAGGAAACTAGGGTTTTTATTTCTACAAAATGAAATTTTTATTAAAACGGTACTTCTTTATTTCTCAATATAAAGAGTCTAGAATTTTCACTAACAATCATGTAATATATAAGCAAAGAGTAAGGTAAGAGTTACTCTTTGCCATTTTAGGAGAGGATTTGCTATACATAGCAGGTCCTCTTTTATGTAAAATGATAATAAAGTTATTTAAGGGGTATCGCCATATGCCCATCAAGCTAAAGTTTTATTACACCCCCAGAACGAAATTTTTGGGCTTTCTTGCGAAAAAAAAGCTTATTTATCGTTTTGGGGGTAACCTGTTTTCTTAAGTTGATGGCAATGTGGTGCTACCCCATTGCTATCAAGCTAAAAAAAATCCAAAAAAACCAAATTTGTTTTTTAGAGTAAGTTGGGGGTTTTTGAACTAGAAAGGTATATGTTTAACTATAAAAACTATGACAAAATTTATCCGTTTTTCCTTTTTGCCTACTTGCTAAATTCGGCAAGTAAAATATTTTTAAAAGGGTCAGGACTGTTAGCTTTACCCATGCTGTTCAAATTGACGGCTAACGTATGCTTGCCTCCAAGTGTACCTCCAGCAAAAGTACAAAACCCTGGAATGCCACCTGTGTGTCCCCATATCGAGACACCGTTTGGAAGTTTAGTTTCATAGATTCCAAGACCATATCCATCGATTTTTGCTCCTCCTGTAGGAACAGTAGTAAGCATTTGTTTTAGTTGCTGTTCTTTCAGTAATTTACCCCCAAGTAAGTAAGAGAAGAATTTGTTTAAATCATCAGCAGTAGAAATCATATCTCCAGCCGAGCTCCCCATACTTGGGTTATAATAAGTAACATCTTTTGGCTCACTTGCTCCGTCTAGTTGGATATATCCACGGGCATGCTTGGTTCCTGGAATTACGCTTGAATTGCCAGGTAAGAATGTATTCGACAATTCAAGCGGTTCAATAATCCGATTTTCAATCTCTTCCGCATAGCTGTTCCCTGTTACTTTTTCAATAAGGATCCCTAGTAATACGTATCCTGTATTTGAATAAGACCAGCTCTTTCCTGGAGCAAAATCTGGGGGCATCGAAATTCCCATCTTTACTAATTCTTCAACAGTATAAGTTTTTTTTGTATCCATCATATTAAAATCCTTTGACCTTGTGTATTCAGCGATACCACTTGTGTGGTTCAATAATTGCCGGATAGTAATCTGTTTATCATCATATCCATTTCCTTGAATGACACCAGGCAACCATTTTTCAATAGAATCATCTAGATTCAAGCGGTTCTCTCCGGCTAATTGAAGTACAACCGTTGCGGTGAACGTCTTCGTCACGCTGCCAATTCGAAAACGAAAATCCGTTTTCATTGGTTTCTTGGTGCTCAGATCCGCTACCCCAGCTGCATAACTCCACGTTTTTCCACCCTCAGAAGTTTTAGCAAGTATCCCTGGATATCCAAGTTGCAATGTATCCCGCATTGCTTGCTTGACGGAATTACGATCTCGTTGAGTGCTTGTTTGTAACGAACTAGATACATTTTGAGTGGGCTCTGCTTTTACAATTGAGGTTGGCGTTGTGTATAACAGGGAACTTCCAGTTATTAAAAGGGCCAGACTTGCAAATGTAATTTGACTACGTATTTTCATAAGCATTCCTCTCCTCTATTCATATTGTATAGGTGGTCGCGTACTGTTGCATACTAACCACACAGCTATCATCTCCACTAATGACAAAGGGTCAACATTGAATTCGTAATCATCTTCGTAATGATTATTTTTACAAACGCCATTCTGTCCTAACAAACGGTAAATCCCTCTTTTTCCACAGGTATGTTAACCCCAGAAATTACTTTTTTTCTGAAACACTCTTGTTGCTGGTTTGTTTTTCATATATAAGTCATATCTGTTCCGCCTTTCATGCTTCTTTATATCTTGATCATACACAATGAAAATCTCTTTTTTCTTACCTATTCCTTACAAATTCCTTACGTTCAAAATGGGATCACCGCATCAAAAAAAGAAGATTCTCATCAACAATAGAGAAAGTAAACACCTGTTTGTAAAGATATACCTTTGTAAACGCTCGGTCGCTTTTTAGGACGGTTCATTTGTAAAACTCACCAATTGTGACTTTGCGCATAAATAATCTAAGAATTAAACACCTGAATATTTACAATATTTAGTGTAAAAAATATCAATTTACTATAATATGTAATTTATGTAAAATCGTAATTAAGCTAAACTCTTCTTTAAATTCTTGCCCCTAACAAGGATTTAAAGACCATGCTATTTTTAGTTACAAATGCGTAAAAAGAAAAAAGCCAAATCTATACAGAATTTGGCTTTTTTCTTTGGAGTTCATGTAAATAACAACTTGAACCCACTACTCTTTTTCAAATGTAATGTAAAAAGACAATAAAGTTTTTTAATTTTAAAACCTAAAACAAGCATAACCCCGTTCTAAATTTAGGACGGGGTTAAAATATAGTTGTTTAATTTTCGATATAAGATACTTCACTGTACTTAAAAATATAACAATAAAGTCGTTTAAAAATCTAAGGTTTATTCCACAATAGCGTCCGATTGTGGAATATTGAAAAACACGATGATTGTAAAATAACTCCACAGTCATTTTGCTAAAGCTTCTTTTAGTTTAATAAGGAAATTTTGAGAACCAACTTCCTAGTCCCAATCCATATATAAACTCACCTTTAGCTTTTCTTGCTCACAACCTGGACAATCTAGAACATCACTTTGATTAATATCGCCTAAAGGCTTTGACGGCATTTGAGTATTACATCGAGGACAAGTATGAGTGTTCGTGTAAGATTGGGTTCCTGATTTCATATGTAAATGTACTTTATTTAATAGGTAACAACACTTCTGACAAACATATAGACCGTAGTAGCATTCAAAAGACGTTTCCTTGTTATTAATAAACTCTCTGATGTATTGCCGACCTTCTTTTTCCTCATACCATTCTAAAATCGAACTCAAGTTTATATACCTAAATCCAATTCCTAAAAAAACATTTTGATTGTAAGAGCAATGTCCGCAGTTCAAATTATAAGCTACTCCCATAAATCTCAAATACCTCTCTTGTCCAGTTTAGATGGAAAACACTACAGAGAAATTTTAACACAAATATCCATATTTTAAAGGTGTTATTCCATAAAATCGCCCGATTGTTGAATAACATGACTGGCGTTTTTTAAACAACTTTATTATGTTTTAAACGACTTTATTGTAAATTAAACAACTTTATTATCTCTGTACAGCTTCTAAACAGCTAGATAACTGAGTTAAAGAAGTCATAGCTACATTTTGGCTCCCCCATACACATAAAGCGACTAAATCTTTTGCTTGGTATTTACTGGTTCGTTGCACGAAACCAACATCTCTAGCAAAATCTCGTAAGATATTTGGAGATAAAAAACTTTGAATCTCTTGAGCAAATAGTTGTACTTCATCAGATATAGAAATAGACATACAAACACGCCATCCTTTCCTATGATTCTACAGAAAGAATAGCGTATTTTTTCATTTTAGGGAAGATTTTGTTTTATTAGCTTAATAGCATTGAGTTGCCTCCAGAATTCCAAAAATACCAAAATCATTCTTTAGAGTAATTTAGGGTTTTTGAACCAGAAAGGTATATATTTAACTATAAAAACTATGACAAAATTTATCCAGTTTTCCTTTTTGCCTACTTGCTAAATTCAGCAAGTAAAATATTTTTAAAAGGTTCAGGACTATCAGCTTTAAGGATGTTCAAATTAACGGCCAGCGTATGCCTGCCTCCAAGTGTGCCTCCAGCAAAAGTACTAAACCCTGGAATGCCACCTGAGTGTCCCCATATCGAGACACCGTTTGGAAGCATAATTTTGAAAATTCCAAGCCCGGAATCGCCAAGTTCATCTATTCCTGTAGGGACTGTTGTAAGCATTTGCTTTAGTTGCTGTTCTTTCAGTAATTTACCCCCAAGTAAATAAGAGAAGAATTTGTTTAAATCATCAGCCGTAGAAATCATATCTCCGGCCGAGCTCCCCATACTGGGGTTATAATAAGTAACATCTTTTGGCTCACTTGCTCCGTCTAATTGGATATATCCACGGGCATGGTTGGTTCCTGGAATGACGCTTGAATTTCCAGTTAAGAATGTATTCGCTAAATCAAGTGGTTCAATGATTCGATTTTCAATCTCTTCCGCATAGCTGTTCCCAGTTACTTTTTCAATAAGAATTCCTAGTAATACATATCCTGTATTTGAATACGACCAGCTCTTTCCTGGAGCAAAATCTGGAGGCATGGATATTCCCATCTTTACTAATTCTTCAGCAGTATAAGATTTTTTTGTATCCATGATATTAAAATCCTTTGACATTGTGTAATTAGCGATACCACTTGTGTGGTGCAATAATTGCCGGATAGTAATCTGTTTATCATCATACCCGTTTCCTTGAATGACACCAGGAAACCATTTTTCAATAGAGTCGTCTAGATTCAAGCGGTTCTCTTCGGCTAATTGAAATACAACTGTTGCGGTGAACGTCTTCGTCACGCTGCCGATGCGAAAGCGGAAATCTGTTTCCATTGGTTTCTTGGTTCTCAGGTCCGCTACTCCGGCCGCATAACTCCACGTTTTCCCATCCTCGGAAGTTTTAGCAAGTATCCCCGGGATTCCAAATTTCAAGATATCACGCATTGCTTGTTTGACGGAATTACGATCTCGTTGAGTGCTTGTGTGTGACGAACTAGATACATTTTCAGTGGGCTCTGCTTTTACAAATGTAATTTGACTACGTGTTTTCATAAGGCATTCCTCTCCTCTATTCATATTGTATGAGTGGTTGCTTGTTGTTTCGTATTAATTACACAGCTATCATCTCCATCAATGACAAAAGGACAACATGGAATTTGTAATTATCTTCATAATGATTATTTTTGTCCTAACAAACGGTAAATCCCTCTTTTTTTACAAGTATGTTAACCCCAGAAATTACTTCTTTTCCTTACAACACTCTTATGACTAGTTTGTTTTTCACATAAATATATCTTATCTAATCCCCCCTTTCACTCTTCTTTATATTTTTATCATCCACTATTAAAATTGCTTTTTTCTTATCCATTCCTTACAAATTTCTTATGAAAAAGCTTATTTATCGTTTTGGAGGTGACCTGTTTTTTAGATTGATGGCAATGAGGGCACCATATCAAAAAAGAAAACTGTACGTTTGGACACGATTTGGAAACACCTTATCCGGTTCCCTGTACATAAGAATCCCTTATTTAACCGAAACAAGTAAGAGTATTTCATTCACTTACATAAGGTATTACAAGAGAAAATCTAAAATAATTTAAAAAGTCCCTTTTTTAGATTTTCTAACTAAGTTATTAGACCTTTTTTGTTCATCCTTAGTTAATCCATACGTAACTATTACTAGACTTAAAAAAGTGTGGGCAACTATATTAGCGATTAATAAAATTACAGGGAATTTTATATTAGGCTCCCAATACTGATTAATCAAACTGATTGTAATGTAACTCCTGTAAATATCAAATGAATTATTAATGTTATTGCTTTTAATGATATTTTATTAAATTTAACAAAGAGCACAGCAAGTGGTACTAATAAAATAATATATATTTAATATTAATCGCTCACCAACTAGTAGAAATATATTTTAACTGCTCCTTTTTTCAATTCAAATAATACTTCACCCATGAGTACTATAACTAGAATACTCATCATTACATACAACTGAGTACCAGGAATATTCCCTCTAAAAATTTATATAATAAATTTTATAACTTCTATTAATTCACCTAACATAAAAGCTCACCTCTATTAGAAATAGTGTTTTCCATCAAAAATCTTTTTTTATTTGTTGTAATAAACTAAATATCTCATCTACTATGAATTCTAATTCTGTAAATTGCCCTATATTTCTTAGCATCCCTTTGATAATTATGATATCTGGGTTACTCTTAGATAATTCATCGTTAATAAACATTAAAGAAGCATTGACTTCTTGTTTTTCTTCTTGAGTAAAATAAATGTTATGGATTAATTGATTGATTGCATTCAATCGTTCCTTAATTTTATTTGTATATATAAGCTCCTCTCTAATCTCCTTATTTTTCATGTAATTTTCACTAAGAATCGGGGATATATGCTTATTTTTAAATCCCTTTAAGATACAGGATATGGTTTGTGTAATAAAATTAACTAATTCCTCAACTGATATATCCGCTCCATCTAATATCACAACTGCTGAGTATTCCTCAATTAGACTATTTAATATAACGGCCTCATCTAATACACAATTTTTCAGTTCTTCTCCTCCGACATACTTCATTAGTTGCTGAAACTTAATATAAATTTCCCTGCGTTTTCCCTGAATAAATTCCATAATTTGTGGATCATTAATATTTTGTTCTTTCATTTGCATTTTAAGGAAATTTTCATGCTCAAATGCGACACTTAGATAATTATTTAAAACTTTGTTTAATTTTATTAGTCGTTCCTCAAAAGATTCATTATTACTTATAACGCTAACATCTAAACTATTGTATAAGCAGTCTAAGTAATAACCATATATAGAAATTAAAATATTCTTTTTGGAAGTAAAATGAGCATATAACGTCCCCTTAGCAACTCCGGCGTGATTTGCAATCTCTTGCACATTAGTAGCATGAAAACCCTTTTCTGCAAATAATTTCAAAGCAGATATTATGATTTTTTCTTTCAAAGCTAGCACCTCTTTCTGACTTTTCAAAAACTGTTCCTACCTCAAAATAAAATTGAACTGAACTGTTCAGTCTATTAAATCCCATTTTATACCTTTCTAATCAAAATTTCAATGAATTTTCTTTAAATTTAAAAAATATTTATTTGTCATAAAGATTCTAGTATCTTAAGTTTATTCATGATATATAATTAGAAGATTCCACTTCACTCATCACAGAAAAAATAATAATGGACCGAATGAGTGGATTTAGAATATAAAACAACTGGTTTATCCCACTAAGATATAACCAGTTATTTTAACGATTAAAATTATTTAAGAACACATTTCTTATATGTCTCTAAAAGGCACTAATATCTCTGCAAAATAAATTACTTAACCTTCTATTATGGTTTTTGGTTTTATTCAAATCTTATTTATTGTTGATTAATTTCAAGGACTCATATGCATCTACCGTACCCCTTCCTGAAAGTTTTTCTTTTCTATTTGTTCCAGATTTTAAGGTGGTTTGATACATAATATTTTGAATTTCATTAATAGACAAATTTTTTAATTTTTCCTCTTTATACTCTGTTAATATAAGAGCCCCAACCGCTGATACTGTAGGAGTAGATAGGCTCGTACCATAAGAAAATTCATAACCACGTGGAAAATCACCATTTTCAGCAATATAATTTGGGAGATAAGTAGGATAGGTTGTTAATAGGGGTACCGCCACATCACCATCAAGCTAACAAATAAAAACACCCCCAAAATGAAAAAAACGATATTCTTTCTATCTAAATTGTA
>NZ_MAOG01000098.1:0-1031 GCF_001884205.1 Bacillus sp. NH11B
AGTGGAAACATTATCAACCTGATATTATTTTATTAACCGTGAGATGGTACCTACGGTACAACCTCAGTTTTCGTAATTTAGTCGAAATGATGGAAGAACGTGGGTTATCCCTTGCTCATACAACTATCATGCGATGGGTTCATCAATATGGTCCTGAATTAGATAAGCGAGTACGACGTCATCTTAAATCAGCCAATGATTCTTGGCGAGTCGATGAGACGTATGTGAAAGTCAAAGGTCAATGGATGTACCTATATCGTGCTGTTGATTCAAAAGGAAATACAATTGATTTTTATTTAAGCAAAACAAGAGATCATAGGGCTGCAAAGCATTTTTTCAAGAAAGCTTTGCAGTCTTTTCATGTTTCAAAGCCCCGTGTGATAACAGTAGACAAAAACCCGGCCTATCCTATAGCGATTGAAGAGTTGAAGAAAGAGAAAAAAATGCCTGTAGGCATCCAAATAAGGCAGGTAAAATACCTGAATAACATTGTAGAACAAGATCATCGCTTTATTAAAAAGAGAGTTCGTTCAATGTTAGGATGGAAGTCTTTTCGTACAGCTATATCCATTCTTTCAGGAATAGAAGCGATGCATATCATTAAAAAAGGCCAACTTATTTTACGGGACAAGTCTGTCCAAAATGAAATAAAGTTTATTCATCAACTATTCGGAATGGCAGCATAAGAATAGATTCCATTAGGAATCTATATACCTCTTTCGAATAAATGAAATATTTGCACCAGAATCCTTTTGTTGTTGATTTTGAGATTATTAAGGGATTCGAGATAAGGTTAATAATTATGGGAAAATGAATGTAAACTAATATCGAAAAGTTTACATTCGTATTTATAATAAAAAAGCACTTTTCAATGTTTCAAAAGTGCTTTAACTTGATGTGACGGAACCCCAAGTATGCAGAAATTTAAAAAAGTCCCTTAATAAGGCTAAAGGGACTTGGCTCACACAAATGATCTGCACATCAATTCACTTTTGATATACAGATCATTTGTATGATAATTTTTATAAATA
>NZ_MAOG01000099.1:0-299 GCF_001884205.1 Bacillus sp. NH11B
TTGTTTCTGTATTTTTGTAAGTGTTCGTAATCGTTGTTCCTTCTACTTTTGTTTCGTAGCCATCAACTTTCACTTCACTTACTGTGTACTTGTACTCTTTTCCTGTTTCATCGTACTTTGGTAGGTCTTTGAAATTGAAATTCCAGTTTCCTTCCTTATTTGCTTCCACTTTTGCGTCTGTAAACACTTTATCATTTTGAAGCAATTGTACTGTGATGCTTTCTGGACGTGTGTTGAACTTGTTGTTGTAGTCTTCCCAGACTTTCTTACCACTAATTTCTATTGTTTCTGTATTTTTG
>NZ_MAOG01000100.1:0-18209 GCF_001884205.1 Bacillus sp. NH11B
AAAACAAATTCTTACATTGGAATGGATGTGGGACTAAAAGATTTCGCCATTTTGTCAGATGGAACAACCTATAAAAACCCAAAGTTTTTTCGATCATTAGAAGAGAAGTTGGCAAAAGCACAGCGTGTTCTTTCTAGAAGAACGAAAGGATCTTCTCGCTGGAATAAACAACGAGTAAAAGTAGCTAGAATTCATGAATACATGACGAATGCTAGAAAAGATTACTTGGACAAAATCTCGACTGAAATCATCAAAAACCACGATGTTATCGGTATAGAGGATTTGCAAGTATCGAATATGTTAAAGAATCATAAGTTAGCAAAAGCAATTAGTGAGGTATCATGGTCTCAGTTTCGAACTATGTTGGAATACAAAGCAAAATGGTACGGCAAACAAGTCATTGTTGTATCGAAAACATTTGCTTCAAGCCAATTATGTTCTTGTTGTGGATATCAAAACAAAGACGTTAAAAATCTAAACCTACGTAAATGGGACTGCCCTTCTTGTCGTACACACCATGATAGGGATATTAACGCAAGTATCAATCTAAAGAATGAAGCGATAAGGCTTCTAACCGCAAGGACTGTGGAGATAGCCTAATCAATTAGAGTTCGATGGAACTCTTTACTTAGGAATCCCCCTCTTCTAAACGAAGTGAAAGTGGGGGTAGTTCAATCAACTACAGCTTCCCGATAGTTATTTTTGAATATAGTTCACTATCTAAAGACACTTCACCTACTTACAACAAACTTCTACTATCCCATCGCTGTCAGCAGAACCATAATTCCATTAGTTAGACTAACTGACGGCCAAATTGAATTGGTTCGTTCATACGCCCATGCAAAGACTATACCACTCAAGAAGTTTACAGGCATCGCATTATAAGTTGGAATGTGAACAGTTGTAAAGATTAATGAGCTTAGAAAAATAGCCCCTATCATACCAAGACGTGTACGTAGCCATCGATATAAAAACCACGATAAAATATCTCTTCATATATCGGTGAAATGATCGCCGCAGAAACGAAAGCAATAAGAACAGTGAAGAAATACACAGATAAACATCCTGGCATGAACCATGCAATTGAATTACGAAAACATACCAATAAAACAGTAAAGGAAATATGCCAGATTACAGGAGTGAGTCAGGCCGCTCTATATCGTAGATTAAAAGAACTTGAATAAAGTTCTTTTTTGATTTGTAATTAAATTCCAGGGTGGCCCCTCATACCCAGAAACGTTTCCGTACCCCTTTTATGGCAACCAAGTTTATTTTTATCGTTTTGGGGGGACATTAAATCCTTAAGTTGATGGATGTGTGGCGGTACCCCTTATTGTAATATTTCTGCTATAATATATATCTATTTATAAAATTAAACGGATTTAAGGAGAGAAATTTATGAAACAGAAAAAGATTGGTTTACTAGTATGTGCACTTATCACGTCCTCAATTTTATCGGCTTGTAGTAGTAAATCTAATAAAACTGTCAATGAGAACCAAAAACAAGTATTAAATTTAACAATATCTGAAGAAATGCCTTCTTTAGATACCGCAAAAACCATGGATGGTACATCATCACATGTGATGCAAAATATATTTGAAGGATTATATGTACTCGATAATCAAGATAGGCCTATTCCTGGTGTAGCAAAGTCATTTGAGAGAAGTGAAGATGGGAAAAGATATACATTCCATTTGCGTAAAGATGCTAAATGGTCAAATGGTGAAATGGTAACAGCACATGACTTTACTTTTGCTTGGAAACGAACATTAAGTCCTGAAACAGCATCTCAATATGCATACTTACTATTTTATATAAAAAAGGCAAAAGAAATTAATGAAGGTATAGTGGCTGCTGATCAGTTAGGAGTAAAGGCATTAGATACTCATACGCTAGAAGTAGAACTAGAACAGCCTGTTCCATATTTACTGCAATTATTAGCACTGCCTATTTATTTACCACAGAATGAATCGTTTGTGAAAGAACAAGGAAATAGTTATGGTTTAGAACCAAATCATCTTATATATAATGGAGCATTTGTGTTAGAAAAATGGAAGCATGAACAAGAATTTCAATTGAAGAAAAATAATACATATTGGGATAAGGAACAAGTGAAGCTAGAGACAATAAATTTTCATATTGTAAAAGATTCAATGACGGCCTTAAATTTATATGAATCGGGTAGTATTGATCGTGCTCCTGTTAGTGCAAAATTTGTAGATAAATACAAGGGCAAAAAGGAATTACATATGAAAAAAGATTCTGGGATATTTATGTTACGTTTTAATGAAAAGAACACTACGTTAGCAAACAAAAAAACCAGACAATCTATTTCTTTAGCACTAAATAAAGAGGGAATTGTGGATCACTTTATCAATAATGGTGCAACACCTGCAGAAGGTCTTATACCAGTAGGATATAAGAATGAAACAAATGGAAAAGATTTTCGTCAAGAAAATGGCGCTCTTGCTGTGTATGATTTACAAAAGGCGAAACAAACTTGGGAAGTTGCCAAAAAAGAACTTAATACAGAAAATGTCACACTTGAATTTTTAACATTTGAACAAGACAATGCAAAACATATCGCAGAATATATAAAAGGAGAACTTGAAAAACATTTACAAGGCTTAACGATACAGATTAAGCAGCAACCATCTAAACAAAAATTGCAACTTGAACAAACAGGACAGTATGATATATCTATGGTAGGTTGGGGACCTGATTATAAAGATCCTATTAGTTATTTAGAATTATTTACGACAGATAATCCAAATAATAAAATGGAGTATTCAAATTCTAGTTTTGATGATCTTATAAGTAAAGCTAGACATGACGTTGTATTAGATCAACAGAAAAGATGGGATTATTTACGAGAAGCAGAGAGAGTATTGTTAGAAGATGCTGCTGTTGCTCCCCTTTATCATACTGGTTTAGCATATGTGCAAAAGGAGTATGTAAAAGGAATTGAAAAGCATCAATTCGGTGGTGTATATACCTACAAAAATGCTTATATAAATAAAAAATAAAGATACTGAAATAGAAAAGAGTTGAGTACTTAATACAAAAAGTAATCAACTCTTTTCTAATAGTCTCAATAAGTTTTATTACATTTTTAATTTAGAATATAAACGATTCACTTTATTATTTGATAATATTTTTCTTTAAAAAGTTCACTTAAATAAATGAGTAATTTTGTTTCATTGGTAACTCTAGGCTTTATAGGTTTATTTGATAGGATGATGTTATCTGCCTTACTAATATTGATAGCCGATACTAGATGTATCATATGACTCATTTTATTGTCTTTTGTTTTTTTGTTTTGGGGGTGTTTACTTTTCTTAAGTTGATAGCGATGTGGCGGTACCCCATAAAGAAAAAGACACCCTAAGGTGCCTTCCTCCGACTTGAACCACTTTAATTTTAATAATATGTATTGGACTCCCATCCAACTGTGATTTTATCACAGTTTTTAGAAAATAAAAACGGATTCATTAACCTACTTAATAGTTTTATCCATAACCTCTTTATATTTATTAAACTCTTCATCTTTCATATCACCATTCATTTGTAAAAGGAAATTCCTTTTAGCGTATGTATGTGAGAAAAGTATTGGATTTGAGTTACTCAAATCATCATAGTACTTCTTAGCTTTCTCTAAATCTTCTTTCTTACTAAATTCAAATAAACGGCCACCGTTATCCTGACCAAGTGCAGGAACTAGGATACGTTTCCCGTCTTTACGCATGTTTCCAAATTCTTTTTGTGGTAGATCCGTAGCATTTTCAGCTTCTAATCCAGCTTTTTTAAACTCGTTAATAAGTGAAGTTGTAGTAATTGGTTCAGGCTTTTTCGCTTCTTGCTTTGGTTTTGATTCAGTCGCAGTTTTTTCATTTGAACTACAAGCAGCCATCCCCATAAGTAATGCGCTACAAGTTAATGCTGTAAGTAATTTTCGTTTCATTTTTTCTTTCCTCCGTACATTCAAGTTGTAAGATTTATAGAAATCATAACAAATCATAACAAATCCAGTTACAACTGTCTTGTCATATTTTGTCGAATACAAATAAAAAAAGAGAGCCGAAGCTCCCATCTTCAACGAGTGGAGAGTAGAGATGATTCAATTATGTATCGATCTGGAGCGTCTCCTATATAGTCAAAAGGATAACAAGTTGTTAATGTTAATGTTGGCTCGCTTTTGTCTACAATAACTGTTCGATCTTCTGAATCCGTTATCCAATGCTTGTTAATTCTATATGTATATGTTTTATTTTCATATTCTACGATAAGTTGGTCGTTTTCCTTTAGTTGACCAAGCTCGGTAAAAACAGTATCCCTATGCCCACTTAAAACTGTATGCCCATTTCCAGATGGTGTAGTAGTTAGATCACTAACAAACATACCTACACCCTTTTTCAGTACTTTATCGTCAGCTCCCCAATATACAGAGTATTTCTTTTGTATTTTAGGGATAATTAAATATGCTACTTTATCTCCTAATTGATGGTTTACCTTTGAAGCGGGAATTTGTACAGGGTCTTCAGGTTGTAATGAAGTCTCAGTCTTTGTCTCTGTTTGATTGATGTTTGTTGTTTCATTTTCTTTAGAAGGTGTGGAGGTCTCATAGTGCTTCGCTTCGTTAGTCGTTAGCGACTCTGCTGATTGTCTAGCACCATACCATTCTAGAAAATAATAGGAAAAGATAGTAAGTCCAATAACAATTAAAAATAAGCCTATCCATTGTTTTTTATTCATTTTTATCACTCCATTTGAAAACGACAGGATTTCTCCTGCCGTTTTAAGGAACTATTTTATGCGTTTGTCTTTTTACGACGGAACATTAATACAGATCCAGTTAATGCTAAGCCTAAGCTTGCTAACATCATTGTAACACCGTTTGATGCTGTATTAGGTAATTTTTCACCTTGTTTTTTAGTTTCTTTTTTCACAACTGTATTAGTATTTTTCTTTGTTTCTTTTGCAGTTGTTTGAGGCTTAGTATTTGTTGTTTGGTTGTTTTGTTTTGAATTCTCTTGCTTAGTGTTTTCTTGTTTAGCAGGTTCTTGCTTAGTGTTTTCCTGCTTAGTATTTTCTTGTTTAGTTTGTTCTTGAGGTTTAGTAGTTTCTTTATTTTCTGTTGTAGTATTTGTGCTTGTTGGATACTTATAATCTTCACATGGAATGCCATCTTTATCATTGTCTAAACGATGTGGATCATTTCCAACACCATATCCGTTTTGATCCCAGAATGCTTGAGCATCTTGTTGGCTTTTAAAATGTTCACAGTTTTTTGTATCATTAGGACTTTTTGCTGCAAATGCAGAAGAACTGTACCCCACTGTTAATAATGTGACCGCTGTTGCTGAAGCTAATAGTTTTTTCATAATTTTCTCCATCTCCCTAAATGGTATGTATTTACATTGAAATATTTTACATTTAAAAAATTGAAAATACAATAATAATTTGTAGATAAATGTAAGATTTCTAGATAATAATAACAAACTATTAATTTGTATATTGTCATATCATGTCGAAGATAAATAAAAAAAGACACCCTAAGGTGCCTTCCTCCGACTTGAACCACTTTACTTTTAATAATATGTATTGGACTCTCATCCAAATATTATTTTACCATGTTAAGTTATATTGTTCATTAATCTATATTTTATATAGATTAATGAACAGTGCCTAGTCTTGCTCATACTCATTCAGCTTATTAAGAATATCTGTATTTAGTTTTTTAACTTGTTGTTCTAATTGATTGATACCTTCAAGATCAGAAACGCTAATTTTTTGCTCTTCTTGTGTAGCAATATTAAATTTTGTTAATGTGGTAGAAAAAGATGATCTTAAATGATGATATTTATTAGAAAAATGACTAAAGAGAGTAAGCTGTTCGTCGGAAGGTTTTAAATATGATTCGAATGTCTCGCTTTTAAAACTGTTTAAATTGTTTTCAATATAATACAACATGTTATTAATGCTATTTAATACTACGCTAGCTTTTTGAATAGTGATGAGATTAGTACTTAAAGAAGAAAGTTTTTCCTGCTTTTCTTCTAAGCTTTTTAATTCTTTCCGTGCAATTTTCGCCGTCTCTTGGTTTTGACTGATTAATAATTCGGCTTGTTCAACTTTTTTCTGAGCTTGTTTGTTTAACCATGCTACATAACCAAAAATTAACGCAATAAAACCTGCAACAATTGTGATTGGCGTCCATATATTAGCTATTTGATCGTTTAAAAATGATATTTGACTATCTTTTGTTGCAATGATTTTATCTTGGACCTCTTTTACTGTCTCCAAAGACTCAACCTTCGTTTGCAACTTGTTTAGTGATTCTTTAATTTGTTCGTTAGATATTGTAAATAAAGTAAGTTTCATTGTTTGTCCCCTTCAAAATATAAGATTTCCTGAAATATCATAACAAACTTAGTTACAATTGTTTTGTCATATTTCGTCGAATAAAAATAAAAAAAGACACCCTAAGGTGCCTTCCTCCGACTTGAACCATCTTAATTTTAATAATATGTATTGGACTCCCATCCGAATATTATTTTACCATGTTAAGTAATGTTAGTCATTGAGGAAAAAATAAAAGAACTCTTTCGAGTGCCTAATTTCGACTTACTCCTAATTTTGATTCAATTTCATTTAAGCTAGCTAGAGCGTTACTTAGTTTTTGATCGGAAAGCTTGATTGATTTTTGAGCTTCTTCCATTCTTTCTTTCAACGGAGCTACTCCTTTTACCCCTTGAGCTACAGCTTTTCCAGCATTACTTCTATAGTTAGTTGCTAGTCCAAACTCTACTCTGAATTTCTCAATCTTTTCTTTTAATACAGGATCAGTTAACTTTGAGCCACTTTTAAATTCTGTATTTTTCTTGGAAAGCGCATCATATCGATTTGTAACTGACTCCATTTTCTCTTTTAAAGCGTTCTTGTCAAGAGATTCAGGGTCCTTGCTTCCTTCTCCCCAAATAGCTTTCCAGTCCTGATTCCAAATTTCATCATATTCCTTTAACATTTCATCAATAGTAGGCTTAATTTCCTTTTCGTATGTAACCTTATCAGCATTTTCAGCTGGTTCAGTTTTTTCTTGACTCGGCTGTGTAGTTTCTTGAAGTGATCTAGTTTGCAATTTTTCATAGGAGTCTACTTTAGATTTCAACTCTTTGATTTGTGTTTTTAATTCTTGCTGCTCATTAAATTGTTGATCAATAACTTTATCCATATCTTTTTGTGAATACTTAGGTTTCATATCTTCTGATTTGGAATCCTTAAAAATAGCTACGGAAGCAATGATAGCTACTATTACAGCGATAATTCCAATGATTAGTTTTTTGTTCATTTATGTTCCTCCTAAAATACAATGTTATTATTATATAACAATTAAACAGTTATAGGTAGAAAAAAAGACACCCTAAGGTGCCTTCCTCCGAATTGAACCACTTTACTTTTAATAATATGTATTGGACTCCTATCCAAATATTATTTTATCATGTTAAGCAATTTTATATATTGAGAAATATGATGAATTTCTTTATTTGAACGTAAAAATTCCTAGAGGGACTAGGAATTTTTTACAGAATGAATATGTTTTTTTTAAAGGACTTATATAACGTACATATGAATGTTTCATAAATGTATTGTAAAAGTGAACAAAATGTTTTAAATAACAACGAGAGAAACAAATTCTTCGGCAAGTGATAATGAATCATCATTTAATTTTTCTATCATTCGAAGTATATCAGAGGTAATTTCTTCTTCAAATAATATACGGTCGCTTAAGTCAGAATATAGAATTCTATAGTGTTGTTCTAGATTTTTTCTCTTTTTAACTAATTTATTAAATGCGTCTTGATCTTTCGCAGGAATTGTTTCTTGAAATGAGGCTTGATTTGCATTTAAATTTTCTAAGCGTGTTTTTATCGTATTAAATTTCACTTCAAGTTTCTGTTTATAATTCATTTTGTTTATTTTTTCCTCAGCTATTGCATTAATATTGTTTATTTGTTTTATTTTGTTGTCAACTTCTTCTAATTTTTGGTCAGCTTGTTGAAGTTTTGTTTCAGCTTCGGCTATTTTTTGGGTGGCTAAATTTATTTGTGTTTCTCCATCTGCAATTTTTTTCTTAGCCTTGTTCTCTAGAAGTTTAATATAAATAAAAGCAGCAGATGCAAGAGCAATGATGACCCCGGTTCCTCCAATAACCCAATTGGATATACTGGAGATTTCACCTTGTAAAAATGTGATTTGGCTGTCTTTTGCAGAAATAATCTTATCCTGTACATCTTTTACAGTTTCCAAAGATTCAACTTTCGTTTGTAATTTGCTCAATTGTTCTTTAATTTGTTCGTTAGATATTGTAAATAAAGTGAATTTCATTGTACGTCCCCTTCAAAATGTAAGATTTCTCAAGCAAGCATAACAAATCCAGTTATAACTATTTTGTCATATTTTGTCGAATGAAAATAAAAAAAGAGAGCCTAAGCCCTCGATGGATAAATCGGTAAAATTATGTAAAATTTCACCTCTAGATATTGGAAATGATTTCTTCTAAAATGAAATCAAATCATAGTATGTCTTTGTTATCACGTAACATTTTCACATACAATGAAACCTGCTTTGCAAAACGACCTTGTTGACACCCATCAAGCTCCTCATAAGCTCTTTGGACATCGTTAAATAGTAACTCTAGTAATGCATCTTCCTTCTCGTCTTCGAAGCTAAGGAGACGGTCTATGGAGGTATTAAAAAACGATGCAAGTACTTTCAAACTTTCAAGATCAGGTTCATGGCGATTTACTTCCCAATTTTTGATTTGTCCACGTGACAACCCTGTTCTATCAGATAATTGTTCTTGCGTTAAACCGAAAGACTTTCTGAAATTTTTAATGTTTTGACCGACTGTAGTTTTCATATTTTGAGTATAATAATCACTTTATTACTATACCATAATTGGTAGTTATTCTGACCTTTTTTGTTATATTTAGGTCGTATTTCTATTTATGAAAAATAAAAGGAACAAAAGTTCGATTTTTGTGGTAAAATATTCATATAGAGGGTTTTAAAAGAAAGACTGTAAAAATGCATACTTCTTTCTATAAAATTCAAGAAAAACTGTTATATAAGGATTTCTAAAATCTCTCAAAAATGGTAGATTAAATAGTTTTCAACTATATTACATGGAGATAGCAAAAGGTGGAGAAGAGGGAAGAGAATACAGAGAACATTCAATCAAGAATTTTCCGTAGTATTCTACTGAAAACAGTCTTAAAACGTTATAGATAAATTATTCATAAAAGTTGGTGAAGTATTTGAAAGGTAAGTTTAGTAAAGCCATTTTGACAATTGCTACTGTAGTTTGTTTTTCTATCACCGCTTTCCAATTGACACTATCAACTTGATAGTGTCAATTCTGCTCTAAAGGAAGTGGGGAGTTTTTGACCCAAAGCGACAAAAGCTCTTCATTTTAAGAAAGTCTACATATATTAAAGAGAATATAGGGGGAAGTAGATATGAAAAAAGAGCAATTAGTTAGGGAAGCGGTAAAATTGGGTTTGAAACATGAGGCTCCGATTAAAGCAGAAGATATTTTTAAAATATGTCTAGATGAATTTTATAAGGAAAATCAAATACATAAAAAAGAAGACTGTCACATCAGTAGTCTTCTTTGATTAGCCATTCTTTTTATTTTGCATATAAGTCACATACATCTCTAATTGTTCCCAAGCTTTCTTTCTCTCATCTTCTGGAAGACTTTCAATTAAAGCCATTATGTTCTTTCCTTCTTCGGTAACAATCTTGTTTTCTTCTTGGTTAAGCTCTGGATCGTCAGATAATCCTAGTAGATAATCTGTAGTGCAGTTCAATACGGTAGCAATTCTCGTAATTGCTTTTCTTCCAGCATCTTTTTTATTGTTTTCAATTTCAGATATAGTAGATTTCTTTAGATCAACATGATTCCCCAACTCTTCTTGAGTCCATTTCATTTCTTTTCGTAATTGTTTTACTCTATCCCCACGCATAAATAATTCCCCCTTTTATATAAATTAAAATAATGTGCAATAATTTATTATTAAGTGTGTTACTAACACACTGTAACAGTAATTAAGTTCATTTTAGTATAAAAGTTCGCTCTGGGCAAACTTTTATAGTGTTGCAAGTTGTTATAGGTAAATTTATAAATGAAAAATACATAAAAAAGTTCGGAAAAATAGTTCCCTTTTTTCGAACTTTTTGTTATAATAGTATTTGTAAGCGAGGTGAACAGGGAAATGATTTTTGATAACAAAAAATTGTCGGCTCTGCTTGATGAAAATGAAATGAGACAAGTGCAACTTGCTAAGGAGATAAAACGCTCTAAGAGTACAGTTTGTGAATATGTTAAAGGTACGAAATCACCTGGTAAAGAAGCTACATTTGCAATTTCAAGAATATTTTCTATACCAGTTGAAGAACTGTTTAAAAAAGTTGAATAAATCGAATGTAATAGCATTTAAAGATTTTTTTTAAATATTAAGTTCGATTTTTTCGAACTAATTTAAAGGAGTTAAAGAGATGAATGCATTAAAAACTTTTAAAAATAAAATTTTCGAGGTATCTGCAAAATTCGAAAATGGCGAAGTATTATTCGATGTGGAACAGGTTTCCCAAAGCTTAGGATTCACGCAAAAGAAAAATGGAAAAACGTATATCAGATGGGATAGGGTGAATTCTTATCTTCCTAAAAATTCCCCGCTTGTGGGGAAAGGCGATTTAATACCTGAATCGTTAGTTTACAAGCTAACTTTTAAAGCTAGTAACGAAATCGCAGAGGTTTTCCAAGATTGGTTAGCAATAGAAGTTCTCCCAATAATCCGTAAGCATGGTGCATACATGACAGATCAAGTACTAGAACAAGCGGTAACTAATCCAGACTTCATGATCGGTCTTCTCACTAACTTAAAAGAAGAACAAGCAAAGCGCATTGAAGCTGAACGCAAAGTATTGCAGCAACAATCTTTAGTAACATTCGCTCAAGCAATCCAAGTTTCAACGAATCTAATCAGCATAAAGCAGTTAGCGATTCTAATGAAGCAAAAAGGAATAGACATAGGTCAAAACAGACTCTTCGAATGGTTGAGAGAAAACGGCTATCTTTGCAAGAAAAGAGGAAGCATGTACAATACACCTACTCAGTATTCAATGGATTTAGGACTATTCGAGTCACAAGAATTTGTAAGAACAAATAGCGAAGGTGAATTCGTAACATCATTTACACCAAAAGTTACAGGGAAAGGTCAGCTTTACTTCATTAATAAGTTTCTTAATCAGGAGGCGGTTTAGAGATGGAAAGCTCACTATCCTTGATAATTGTCGCGATAGCTATATGTTTATCGACATACTTAGTGCACCGAATAGATGTTGCAGCAAAGAGAGCAGGATGGCTTGAAAATGACAAATAAACAGCAGCGAGATGAATACGAACGAAAGAAAATCTTGTGGATTATAAAGGATTTGAGAGCTAGAGAGGTACACAACAGCGCAGATAAGGTTGAGGAAACATACAAGTATATAACTCTAGCTAAATGAGGGAAGCCCTGCAGGGGATGCAGGGCAGTACTAAGATCATCGAGTTGTCGATTCTATAAGAACTTTTTGGAATGTACAAAGTGTAACACGTAATTCATACTAACTTTATATATAGATGTTACGAATTTATGAACACAGACAAGTTCTTTTTTGTCTGAATATTCTGTGGTTTGATGATATTCCGATGCGTGAAAGCATCAAAAAAGCCCGTACAGAAGCACAGGCCGGTTGTTACACATATCGGTAACTAAATTTTAACAGAATTGTTTAGTAAATACTATTGAAAAAATAAAAAACCGCCTTACCCCTAAGACGGTTTGGAGAAAACACACTTATTAACTTACTTACGTTATACCAGATGTTTTCTCCTACAGTAAATAAGGAGGAATGTGGAAATGATTGAAAATCCAATGTTAATTGGCAATCATCATGATTCATCAGTGAGAGATTTCATGGAATATTGTGCCGGTTGTGGCGGAGAAATCTATTACGGAGAAGGATACCTTGATTTCAGTGGTGATCCGATCCATACAGAATCAGAATGCATTAAACAATATGTTGAAGAACATTCAATGAGGAAAGTGGCAGGTGAGTGAAATGGATATGAATATACACGATAAGTTCAAATTAGAAAGACGAATTTTTAATAGATTAATTGAACACAACAGGAAAAATGGAGAACCTGATTCAACCGCTGTCATCTTAGCGTATGAACACGGCTTACAAGTACTTGAGGAAATGTACAAAACTAGCCAACAAGAAGAGAAAGAAGAAATTGCACCATTTTAAAAGAGAGGGAGATTTATATGACAATTGAAAATTACTTTTCTAAAGTAGCTCAAATAGATTGCTCGGAACACGTTGAAAAAAAAGGACGCTTTAGTTATCTATCTTGGGATTGGGCAGTTAAGAAGCTTCGTGAAATAGATCCAACTGCTACATGGGAAGTTAAGCGATTCAATGACGTCCCTTACCTTAAAACGGATTGTGGTTACTTTGTAGAAGTTGAAGTAACTGTACAAGGATACCACTAAGTCAGATTCACCCAATACTTAACAATCAAAACAAACCGATAGTTGAACCAAACAGTTTTGATATTAACACAAGTATCCAACGTTGCTTAGTAAAAGCAATTGCACTTCACGGACTAGGATTATACATCTACGCAGGTGAAGATTTACCAGAGATCCAAGTGGAGATGATTACTGCTCAACAAGTAGGTGCAATCAAATTAAACATTAAAAAATTGGCTACTCTTCGAAAAGTAGATGAGGATACGATTAAAGGGCACTTAAGCATCACGGAAGTCAGCGAATTGACACTAAAACAAGCTGAAGAAGTACTTAAGAAATCAACAAAATGGGTTAAGCAGGCTGAAAAAGAAATAGCTGAGACGGAAGAGAAAGAACAGGTTGAAAAGATAGAACAAACAAACTAAGGAGTTGAAACCTATGTTAGACAAAAATCAATCGAGAATCGTCCTTCCTTCATGGGTGAGGAAGGGCGCAAAGAATGAACAAGAAGTGAAAGCGAAGGCGATTGAGTACATCACTCCTGATCGCTATCCAGGATACAGAGTAATCAAAATTCAAGGCGACATAGCGGTATGCGAAAGGGAAGTGAATTAAATGGCAAAATACAGGCACGTGCAGACTTCATTTTGGTCGGATGCAAGAGTTTCAGAAGAGATGAAACCTGAGGATAAGTACTTTTACCTCTATCTAATGACAAATGAGCACACAACTCAAATTGGAGTTTATCAGATAACTAGAAAACAAATGGCTTTTGAATTAGGTTACTCGATTGAAAGTGCAAAAGCTTTATTGGATCGCTTCATGAATCATCACGATCTTGTGGCTTATAACGAGGAAACAAGAGAACTTTGCATACTAAATTGGGGTAAATACAATCTTAACAAAGGTGGTAAGCCGATTGAGGATTGTATCAAAAAAGAACTAAAAAGTATTAAAGATTTATCATTAGTGAAACTAGTTCTGGAACGAACGGAAAACACATCATTAGTTCAAAAAGTCAGTGTTTATGCGGGTCTTGACGATACGTCACACGATACGTCCACGATACGGGGACAAAAAGAAAAAGAAAAAGAAAAAGAAAAAGAAAAAGAAAAAGAAAAAGAAAAAAAGACTCCTCGTCACAAGTTTGAAACTTGCGACACCAATGGGGCTAAGTATTTGTTTGAAAAAATTAAGGGTAATAATCCTAAACAAAAAGAGCCTAACTTCGATACTTGGTCTAATGATTTTAGATTAATGCGTGAAAAGGATAACCGTGAATTGCAAGAGATTAAAGATGTTATTGATTGGTGCCAAGCAGATCCATTTTGGCAAGGAAACATCTTATCTCCTAAAAAGCTACGTGAAAAGTTTGATCAATTAACAATTCAAATGAATTCTAAAAAAGGAGCGAAGAACAATGCAGAGAGCGGCGGCAGCAATACCAACCGATATAGCCAAAAAGGTGAATATGACTATGGATTCTGATGTTTGTGATACGCATGGCATGAATAAGATGAAGTTCGGTGGACAAGTTGTTTGCCCTCGTTGCTTCCTTGAAAACGATAGTAAGAAGCTCCAAGAACAAGAACAAGCGAAATACGATGCGGATAAAGCGAACGAGAAGAAATTCTTATTCCATCAACAAAGCATGATTGCTGATAGCGATATTAAGAAAGCTAATTTTGATAACTACCAACCTACTAGCGAGGAAGGAGCGAAGAACCGTGAACTTGCAAAGATCATCGCAACGGATTATCTCAATAGGAAAGTGTTCAATACAATTATGGCCGGTAATTGCGGAGCGGGGAAAACACATCTTGCTTATGCCATCGCAGATCAGCTTGCAGGAGCAGGGATATCAGTGGTCTTCGTTACAGTTGGCGAATTGCTAAGGAAGATTAAAAGTACGTTCAATAAAGATTCCTCCTTAACGGAGGATTCAATCATTCGGACATTAGTAAGAGCAGATGTATTGATAGTTGATGATTTAGGGGCAGAGTTAGGCGCATTAGATGCTAATACAAAAGCTACAAACTTCATTAATAGAGTGTTATTCGATGTTTTCGATGGAAGGCAAGGTAAATCTACTATCTTCACGACAAACCTTACTGGAGATCGTTTAGAGGGCGCATATGACGAACGGATTGTATCACGTATATTCAATAACTTTAGAGCAATTGTTTTTAAAGATACAAAGGATTATAGAAGAAAAGCATTACCATTCTAAGGGGGAATTAAGATGTGTGTATGTGAAGGAACTGGAGTAATTAGAAATGATATGGGAATGGGTATGTACCAATTCGCACCATGTACTTGCGAAGCGGGGAATCGGACACCTGAAGAAGTGGATAGAAGACGTCATGCCGTTATGACGAGGTTAAAAGCAATCCATCAATTACAAATGCGTGAGAAAGCCGAGACAGTAGCATGAGGCAATTAACACTTGAGGATGTCGTTGGAAGTTTTGATTATGAAGCAAAGAGCACGTCTAATAATTTTTTGCAATGTGTTACAAGCGTCATAACGTACTCAGTAGAGTTTTACGACAAAGATGATAAATGGAAACTTCGTTGGTTTGAAGCAAAATCAGAAAGCGAAGCCGTAGGAATGGCTAAAGATAAATATGGTCGGATTCAGATTATCAACACTTACATTTCAGATAGAACGTTAGCTGAAATTATGGCATTGGATTAAGAAAGGGGCATGGCAATGAACTTCTTTATCTTAGATGAACATTATAAGCGAGCTAAAGCGAATGGTATCAGCAGACAAAGACTTCAGGAGAGAGTATACCGCTATGACTGGGATATCGAAAGAGCGATAACGCAACAGGTTGGGAAAAAGAAAATGGATTTTGATAGAAAACATGGTGAATGGATGCATATGGCGGAGCATAACGGTATATCACGTTACACATTTTATAGTCGATTAAAGAGTGGTTGGTCTTATCATCTAGCAGCAACGAAGCTACCAGGGAAGCAAGGGAATCGCTATGACGAGAGCGGAAAGAGTTAACAAGTATTCACAAACTTCGTTGAAGGGTTGTAGTTTGAAGTTGTTTTTCTTTCTGAATGCCATTGGTCTTGAGGATGGTAAAACGTCTTAGAACGAAAAAAAATAAACATGTTTTATGAGATTTGTTGTTTTTTATATAGAAAGTAGGTGAATCATCATTTGTTTGACTGGATGAAAGATTATCAGAAATTAGAAGAAGATATTGCTTATTTGGACTACAATTTAGATAAAACAAAAGCTGAATTAAAACGTTGGATTAGTGGTGATTTACGGGATGTTCGTTTAACTGCTGAATCGAACGGTGCGAAAGTAGAAGGACATATTGAAGCAATTGAATATGAATTAGCTCATAAAATGAATGCTATGTACGATTTAAAGTATTTGATTAGTAAGTTTACCGGATTAGAAAATCGAATACTAAAAATGAAATATGTGGACGGAATGACTTTAGAACAAATAGCTTTTGATTTGCATTATAGTACAGGCTATATCCGACGTAAGCATGCTGAAATAAAAAAGATTGTCAAGTTTCTAGCTGAATTTTAATGTTACCTTTATGTAGGTTACATGTGGTGTACAGAAAGCATTGTAAAAATGATTTATAGTAGTAATATAAGATTTTGACGAAAGGGCAACTATTTTTATGGTTGCTCTTTTTGTTGTGAAAGAAGGTGAGTGTCATTAAGTAATTTTATGGAAAGATGGGCATTTAGTTGTTGGGTGTACTTAGTAAATTAGTAGTTTTTTAGACAAAAATAATAGGAAAATAAGGAGATGTTTAGTAATGAGTATATTAGCTGCTTCAGTTACGACAAAGAATCTGCCGCAACAAGTATTACGATGGCAGACAATGGTAGAAAGTGAATGTGCTGCACAAGGTGTATCTGAGTTAGTTCCTTACGTACTCGGAATTATTATGGTAGAAAGTGACGGGAATTCTGAAACAACACCTGATATTATGCAGTCAAGTGAATCCCAAGGATGGCCAATGAATACAATCAAAAATCCTAAAGATTCAATTTATTACGGAGTGAAGCATTTAAAAGGAGCTTTTGATGATGCAAAGAAGAATGGTATTACAGATTTAAGTGCCATTGTTCAATCATATAATTTTGGACGAGCTTACCTTCGCTGGTTAGCTTCTAACAATAAACAACATTCATTACCGGTGGCGGATCTGTATTCTAAAACGGTTGTTGCACCATCTCTTGGAAATACAACTGGTGCTATGGTTAAGTATAGTCAGCCTATTGCCATTGCCTACAATGGTGGGTATCGATATAAAAATGGAGGGAATTTCTTCTACTCTGAAATTGTTAAGCAATATGTAGATTTTGATGGAGGAACTGGTGGCGGTGTGTCGCAACCAGAGGGTATTGGGTTTGCCAAATCAAAGTATCCAGAAGGGTTTGGTGTTAACTATCATGATAAACCACACGGTTCTTTTCAAGGACGTTTTACAACAGCAGCGGAAGTATTATATTGGGGTGCCTACTGGGGAGCAGATGGTGATGTTTGGTTAGATTTAGGTAGAAGTCGTTGGGTAAAGGCTGAACATTATAATTACTGGCCTTTCAAAGCAGTATCAAAGTATCCAGAAGGATGGGGAGTAAATTATTACGATGGTATTGATGGTCCATATAAAGGTACAATTTCTTCAAAAGCGCCTGTCATGATTTATGCTCGTAAAGAAGGATGGATCGATGTTGGTAGAAATAGTTGGGCACCTGAAAAACATTTTGATATTTTAGATATTCGATAAAAGGGTAGAAAAATTAGTTGAACAATGATTCATTGCTTATTCAAAATATCCAGTAGGTTATGGTATTAACACATATGATGGTCCTAATAGGAATTATACAGGTAATGTAGATGGATTTGTTCCATATAGGGTTTATGCACGACAAGATGGTTATTTTGATATTGGAAATGGTACATGGTTAAAAGAAGAACATTTTGATGTTAGGTAACGGCAGAGAGCTTTTCATTCTGTTCATCTTTAGATTTGAAAACTATAATACATCCAAAAAATAATAAATATAGACAGTGAACGAAGGTGCTCATTTAAGTGCCTTTTTTATATTGAGTAAAAATAGAAAGGAAGACTAATATGGCAAAATTTATTTATCCTACAGATACAACGAGAGTAACAAGTGGTTTTAGAGGTAGTAGACCAGATCATCATGGGGTAGACCTTGCTGAAGCGGGCTATCATCCGATTTATGCAGCGGCTAACGGGCAGGTTAGTCGTTCTTATCTTTCATCTAGTTATGGTGAATGTATTATGATTGTGCATACTATTGATGGAGTTACATGGGAAACTGTATACGCTCATATGCGTAGTGGTTCTCGAACAGTAAAAGTAGGCGATTATGTTACACAAGGACAAACAATTGGAGTTATGGGGAACACGGGGCAGTCTGAAGGCCAACACTTACATTTTGAAATGCATAAAGGACGCTGGAATGATAGTAAGAGTGATGCTGTGAACCCGTTAGACTACTTGGGGAAAGGTGGCGATAGCGGTGTGCCGCAACCAGAGGGTATTGGGTTCGCCAAATCAAAGTATCCAGAAGGGTTTGGTGTTAACTATCATGATAAAC